>NZ_RZTI01000079.1:0-28037 GCF_003997275.1 Mesorhizobium sp. M6A.T.Ce.TU.002.03.1.1 | reverse complement strand
GAAGATGAGGCGCTGCGCAAGATCGCCGCCGACGAGAAGGAGGCGATCGGTCGCGCGGCGGCCAGGCTGATCCCGGATAATGCCTCGCTGTTCATCAATATCGGCACCACGACTGAGTCGGTCAGCAAGGCGCTTCTTGATCATAGTGGCCTGATGGTCATCACCAATAACATCAATGTTGCCAACAGGATGCGTATATATCCTTCGATCGAGGTGGTGATCGCCGGCGGCGTCGTGCGTGGTTCCGACGGCGGCGTGGTCGGCGAGGCGGCGGTCGATTTCATCAGGCAGTTCAAGGTCGACTACGCGGTGATCGGCGCCTCGGCGATCGACCATGACGGTGCGCTGCTCGATTTCGATTTTCGTGAAGTGAAGGTGGCGCAGGCGATCATCGCCAATGCCCGGCATGTGATCCTCGTCTCCGACCAGACCAAGTTCGAGCGGACGGCGCCGGTCCGGATCGGCCACCTGTCGCAGGTCAACACCTTCATCACCGATCGCTGCGACATCCCGTCGGTGCGCAAAATCTGCCAGGAGGCAGAGGTTCAACTGATCGAAACGTCGCTCTCCTAAGGGTGCCGTTGCGGCAATTGTCGCCGTTTATATTTCGTTTGACATTCGTTCTCATTTCGAAATAATCCCTTCACGGTTTCGTAAAAACCTAAAAATGCTGCAATGCGAAATCCGGGAGGACTTTTGTGGACGCACCCCCGATCCATGACATTTTCGTCATCGGTGGCGGTATCAACGGCTGCGGCATTGCCCGCGATGCGGTTGGGCGCGGCTTTTCGGTCTTCCTTGCCGAAATGAACGATCTGGCCAGCGGAACCTCCTCCGGCTCGACCAAACTGATCCATGGCGGCTTGCGCTACCTCGAGTTCTACGAGTTCCGCCTGGTGCGCGAGGCGCTGATGGAGCGCGAGATTCTGTGGAGGAACGCGCCGCACATCATCTGGCCGATGCGCTTCGTGCTGCCCTATGCCAAGGGTCTGCGCCCGGCCTGGCTGATCAGGCTCGGCCTTTTCCTTTACGACCACATTGGCGGACGCAAGTTGCTGCCGGCGACCAAGACGCTGGACATGGCAAGGGACCCGGCCGGCAAGCCGCTGAAGCCGTTGTTTCGAAAGGCCTTCGAGTATTCCGACGGCTGGGTCAACGATGCGCGGCTGGTGGCGTTGAACGCCCGCGACGCCGCCGACCGCGGCGCAACGATCCGAACCCGCACGAAAGTCGTCGGCGCACGCCGTGAAGGCGCGCTTTGGACGGTCAGGCTGGAAAATGCGCAGACCGGGGACACCGAGGAGGTCAAGGCGCGGCTTTTAGTCAACGCCGCCGGCCCATGGGTCGACCATGTGCTGTCCGCCACGGTCGGCTTGAACGACGTGCACAATGTCCGGCTGGTACAGGGCAGTCATATCGTCATCGGCAAGAAGTTCGACGATCCGCGCGCCTATTTCTTTCAGAACAAGGACGGCCGCATTATTTTCGCGATTCCCTACGAGGAAGAGTTCACGCTGATCGGCACCACCGACCAGGACTATCCTGGCGACCCGCATGACGTGAAGATCAGCGACGCAGAGATCGATTACCTCTGTGCTGCGGCGAGCGAATATTTCGCGAAACCGGTCAAGCGTTCGGACATCGTCTGGACTTATTCCGCCGTGCGCCCGCTTTATGACGACGGCGCCTCCAAGGCGCAGGAAGCGACCCGCGACTATGTGCTGAAGGCCGACGGCGGCGAGGGCACGGCACCGATCGTCAACACTTTTGGCGGCAAGATCACCACTTATCGCCGACTGTCGGAATCGATGCTCGAGAAAATCGAGGGTTTTCTCGGCAAGCGCGGCAAGCCGTGGACGGCAAACGCGCCGCTTCCGGGCGGCGATTTCCCGGCGAGCGGCTTCGATGCCGAAGTGGCGAAACTGAAAACGGCCTATCCGTTCCTCGACGCGCGCCTGGCGCGCCGCCTGACCCGGCTTTACGGGACTCGCGCAAGGATGCTGCTGGGCCTCGCGAGATCGAATGCCGACCTTGGCCGGAACTTCGGCGCCGATCTCTACGAGGCCGAGGTGCGGTACCTCGTTCAAAATGAATGGGCGATGACGGCCGAAGATGTATTGTGGCGCAGGACCAAGCGCGGCCTGCATCTGGGCCGCGAGCAGGCGGCAGCGCTCGACGAATTCATGCGCGGGATAAGCCGGCGCCATGTCGCGGCTGCCGAATAGTGGGGTCTGACTGATGCAGAAAGCCTGGGAGGAGGCATCATGCTGGAACTGAGAAACGTGACGAAGACGGTCGGCGCGACGGAGCATATACGCGACGTGTCCCTGACGCTTCAGCACGGCTCGCTCAACGTCCTTCTCGGACCGACGCTCTCCGGCAAGACCAGCCTGATGCGGCTGATGGCCGGCCTTGATGTTCCGACATCCGGTTCGGTCTGGTTCGACGGCAAGGATGTCACCGGTATCCCGGTGCAGAAGCGCAACGTCGCCATGGTCTACCAGCAGTTCATCAACTATCCGGCGATGACCGTTTACGAGAACATCGCCTCGCCGCTGAGGGTGGCCGGGACCGAGCGGGCAAAGATCGACAAGGAGGTGCGCAATGCTGCAGCCCTGCTCAAGCTGACGCCCTTTCTCGACCGCACGCCGCTCAGCCTCTCGGGCGGCCAGCAGCAGCGCACCGCGCTGGCGCGCGCCATCGTCAAGAACGCCAGCCTCGTGCTGCTCGACGAGCCGCTCGCCAATCTCGATTACAAGCTGCGCGAGGAGCTGCGTGCGGAATTGCCGAAAATCTTCGCGGCGAGCGGCACCATCTTCGTCTACGCCACGACGGAGCCGCACGAAGCTTTGCTGCTCGGCGGCAACACGGCGACGCTTTCCGAAGGCCGCATCACTCAGTTCGGCCCCACGATCGACGTCTTTCGCAGGCCGAACGACCTCGTCACGGCCAAGACTTTCGCGGATCCGCCGCTCAACACGATTGTGCTGAAGAAGAGCGGCTCGAGCTTCCTTCTTGATGGTGGGGTGAACCTCCCGGTGCCGGCTGAGCTCGCCGGTATTGCCGATACGAGTTACACGATCGGCTTCCAGCCCCACCATCTCTCTCTTACTCGGCCGAGCGCGTCAGCGGTTCCGGTGAGAGCCAAGGTCTCGGTCACCGAGATCACCGGTTCGGAGAGCTTTGTGCATCTCGACTTCGCCGATGTCCGCTGGGTGATGCTGGAGCACGGCATCCTGGTGTTTGAGCCGGACCAGACCATCGAGGTGTTCATCGATCCGCGGCACATCATGGTTTTCGACGCGAACGGCCGCTCGGCCGCGCCGCCACAGATGCTGGCGGCTTGAGGGAGGAGGGCACATGGCGCGCATCGACTGCAACCACATCCGCCACGCCTACGGGCCGCATCCGAAGTCGGACAAGGACTATGCGCTGAAGGAGGTGCATCACGCTTTCGAGGATGGCGGCGCCTATGCGCTGCTGGGGCCGTCGGGCTGCGGCAAGACCACGCTGCTCAACATCATTTCCGGGCTGTTGTACCCGTCGCATGGCGAGCTTCTGTTCGACGGCAAGGATGTGACCAATCTGTCGACGCAGGAGCGCAACATCGCGCAGGTGTTCCAGTTCCCGGTCATCTACGACACCATGACCGTCTACGACAATCTGGCCTTCCCGCTGCGCAACCGCGGCGTTCCGGAACCCGACGTCGATCGCAAGGTGCGCGAGACGCTGGAAATGACGGGATTGGCCGACATGGCCCGGAGAAAGGCGAGGGGGCTGACTGCCGACCAGAAACAGAAGATCTCGCTCGGGCGCGGGCTGGTGCGTTCCGATGTCAACGCGATCCTGTTCGACGAGCCGCTGACCGTCATCGACCCGCATATGAAGTGGGTGCTGCGCTCGCAGCTGAAGCAGCTGCACAGGCGCTTTGGTTTCACCATGGTGTATGTCACGCACGACCAGACCGAGGCGCTCACCTTCGCCGAGAACGTCGTCGTCATGTATGAGGGCGAGATCGTGCAGATCGGCTCTCCGGCCGAATTGTTCGAGCGCCCCAAGCATACATTCGTCGGCTATTTCATCGGCTCGCCGGGCATGAACGTCATGCCGGTCGCGGTCGAAGGCAGGAGCGCGCGGCTCGGCAGCCAGACGATCGAATTGCCGGGCGCGCCCAAGGCTGGAACCTCAGGCGTGATCGAACTTGGTATCCGCCCCGAATATGTCAGGCTTGGCGCTACCGGCATGCCGGTTTCAATCCGAAAGGTCGAGGATATCGGCCGCCACAAGGTGGTGCGCGCCAGTTTCGAAGGCCGCGACATCGCGGCGATCGTCGGCGAGGATGAGGACATTCCCGCCGATCCGAAGATCGCTTTCGACCCGGCCGGCATCAACATCTATGCCGATTCCTGGCGCGTCGAGATGGGAGGCTGAGCATGGAAAGGACCTGGAACAACAAGGCCTGGTTCATGGTGCTGCCGGTGCTCTTGCTGGTGGCTTTCTCGGCGATCATCCCGCTGATGACGGTCGTGAATTATTCGGTGCAGGACACTTTCGGCAACAACGTCTTCTTCTGGGCGGGCTCGGAATGGTTCGAGGAAATCCTGCATTCCGACCGTTTTTGGGAAGCGATGGCCCGCAACCTGGCCTTCTCGGCCATCATCCTGATCATCGAGATTCCGCTCGGCATCTTCATTGCGCTCAACATGCCGAAGAAGGGCTGGGGCGTTCCGGTCTGCCTGGTGCTGATGGCGCTGCCGCTGCTCATTCCTTGGAACGTCGTCGGCACGATCTGGCAAGTGTTCGGCCGCGTCGATATCGGCCTGCTCGGATATACGCTGCGGGCGCTCGGCTTCAACTACAACTATGTCAACGACCCGTTCGACGCCTGGATCACCGTTATCGTCATGGACGTCTGGCACTGGACGAGCCTCGTGGTCTTGCTCTGCTACGCGGGATTGGTCTCGATCCCCGACGCCTATTACCAGGCGGCGAAGATCGACGGTGCGTCGCGCTGGGCGATCTTCCGCTATATCCAGCTGCCTAAGATGAACCGCGTGCTGCTGATCGCGGTTCTGCTGCGCTTCATGGATAGTTTCATGATCTACACCGAGCCGTTCGTCGTCACCGGCGGCGGGCCCGGCAACACCACCACTTTCCTGTCGATCGATCTGGTGAAGCTGGCCATCGGAGAGTTCAACCTCGGTGAGGCAGCGGCCATGTCGATCGTCTATTTCTTGATCATCATGCTCCTGTCCTGGGTGTTCTACACCGTCATGACAGCCTACGACGCGGAGCAGTGAGATGGCGCGACTCGAGGAAAGCACGGCCGACGGACGAACGCTGATGCGGCAAACCCCCGCTAGCGCGGAAGCGCAGATAGCGAACGCCACGCTGGCCCGCAAGATGCGGCGACGGGGCGAGGAGTCGCGGTTCTGGTGGCTGGTGCCGACCATCTACATCATCTTCCTGATGCTGCCGATCTACTGGCTGGTCAATATGAGCTTCAAGACCAACCAGGAGATACTCGGCGCCTTCTCGCTGTGGCCGAGGAACCCGACGATCGCCAATTACATGGTGATCTTTACCGACCCGTCCTGGTACAAGGGTTACATCAACTCGATCATCTATGTGGTTATGAACACGGTGATTTCCGTCGCCGTGGCGCTTCCGGCAGCCTATGCCTTCTCGCGCTACCGCTTCCTTGGCGACAAGCACCTGTTTTTCTGGCTCCTGACCAACCGCATGGCGCCACCGGCGGTGTTCGCGCTGCCGTTCTTCCAGCTTTATTCGGCATTTGGCCTGATCGACACGCATATCGCGGTGGCGCTGGCGCACTGCCTATTCAACGTCCCGCTGGCGGTCTGGATTCTCGAAGGCTTCATGTCGGGCGTGCCGAAGGAAATCGACGAGACCGCCTATATTGACGGCTATTCCTTCCCGCGTTTCTTCCTCAGGATATTCATGCCGCTGATCGCGAGCGGTGTAGGCGTGGCCTGCTTCTTCTGCTTCATGTTCTCGTGGGTCGAGCTGCTGATCGCACGAACGTTGACCACGACCGCCGCCAAGCCGATCGCCGCGATCATGACGCGCACGGTCTCGGCCTCGGGCCTCGACTGGGGCGTTCTGGCCGCCGCCGGCGTGCTCACCATCCTTCCAGGCGCGCTCGTGATCTGGTTCGTCCGCAACTACATCGCCAAAGGCTTTGCCCTGGGGAGGGTGTGATGAAACGAACGCAAGAGTTCATACGCAACACCATCGCCAAAGGCTTTGCCTTGGGGAGGGTATGACCATGAACCTTACCTGGATGGCATGGACGCTACCGACGGCGATCTTTTTCATCACGATCCTGGTGCTGCTCTGCGGCATGGCGATCTGGGAATACGCCTCGCCGGGCGGCAATCCGCGGGTTGGCGTGCTGCGGTTCGAGACGACGCGCGGCGACCGTCTCTTCCTATCGCTGCTTGGCAGCGCCTTTATCCATCTCGCTTGGCTGGGTCTTGTCGGACCCAACCTGTGGTGGGCTCTCGCTCTCTCCGTGGTCTACGCCATTGGCGTGTTCCGCTACGTATAGAGGGGGAAACTGTTGGAGCGGCCGCGTGCCGGCGGCTGCTCCGATCGCACTTGAAACTGAAACAGTGGAGGAAACACATGAGACGGCAATTTTTGACATCAACGACAGCGCTTGTCCTATTGCTCGGGGCAGGCAATGCCTATGCCGGGATGGACGAAGCCAAGGCGTTTCTCGACGCCGAGATCAAGGACATGTCGACGCTCGATCGCGCTGCCCAGGAAGCCGAGATGCAATGGTTCATCGATGCTGCAAAACCCTTTGCGGGCATGGACATCAAGGTCGTCTCGGAAACCATCACGACGCACGAGTATGAATCGAAGACGCTGGCCAAGGCGTTCGCCGACATTACGGGCATCAAGATCACCCATGATCTGATCGGCGAAGGCGATGTCGTCGAGAAGCTGCAAACGCAGATGCAGTCGGGCGAAAACGTCTACGACGCCTATGTCAACGACTCCGACCTGATCGGCACCCATTGGCGCTACCAGCAGGCGCGCAGCCTGACCGACTGGATGGCGAACGAGGGCAAGGACGTCACCAACCCGAACCTCGACCTCGCAGACTTCATCGGCACCAAGTTCACGACGGCTCCGGACGGCGATCTTTATCAGCTGCCCGACCAGCAGTTCGCGAACCTCTACTGGTTCCGCTACGACTGGTTCAACGACGAGAAGAACAAGGCGGACTTCAAAGCGAAGTACGGCTACGACCTCGGCGTGCCGGTCAACTGGTCAGCCTATGAGGATATCGCCGAATTCTTCACCGGCCGCGAGATCGACGGCAAGAAGGTCTACGGCCACATGGACTACGGCAAGAAGGACCCTTCGCTCGGCTGGCGCTTCACCGATGCCTGGCTTTCGATGGCCGGCAATGGCGACAAGGGACTGCCGAACGGTCTTCCGGTCGACGAATGGGGCATCAAGGTCGACGAGAAGTCGCGGCCTGTCGGCTCCTGCGTGGCTCGGGGCGGCGACACCAACGGTCCGGCGTCGGTCTACGCCATCCAGAAATATCTCGACTGGATGAAGGCCTACGCTCCGGCCGCGGCCCAGGGCATGACCTTCTCGGAATCCGGACCGGTACCGGCGCAGGGCGAAATTGCCCAGCAGATGTTCATGTACACGGCGTTCACCGCCGACATGGTGAAGGACGGCCTTCCCGTCGTGAACGAGGACGGTACGCCGAAATGGCGCTTCGCTCCGTCGCCGCACGGCGTCTACTGGAAGGACGGCATGAAGCTCGGCTACCAGGACGTGGGTTCCTGGACGCTTCTCAAGTCGACGCCTGACGATCGCGCCAAGGCAGCCTGGCTCTACGCGCAGTTCGTCACCTCGAAGACAGTCGACGTGAAGAAAAGCCACGTTGGCCTGACGCTGATCCGCGAGAGCACGATCCAGCACAAGAGCTTCACGGACCGCGCCCCGAAGCTCGGCGGCCTGATCGAGTTCTACCGCTCGCCGGCCCGCGTCCAGTGGTCGCCGACGGGTACGAACGTTCCTGACTATCCGAAGCTGGCACAGCTCTGGTGGCAGGCGATCGGCGATGCTTCGTCGGGTGCCAAAACCCCGCAGGAGGCGATGGACTCGCTCTGCGCCGAGCAGGAAAAGGTGCTTGAGCGCCTTGAGCGCGCCGGCGTGCAGGGCGACATCGGACCGAAACTCGCCGAGGAAAAGACCCTCGAAGAGTGGAACGCCGATGCCGTCGCCAAGGGCAATCTCGCGCCGCAGCTGAAGATCGAGCCGGAGAAGGATAAGGCGCAGACCATCAACTACGACGAGCTGGTCAAGAGCTGGAGCAACTGAGCATCGATCCGGGCGTTCGCGCCCGCATCGCGACAATCGGGGGAGGCGGCATCTTGCCGTCTCCCCTGTTTGCGCCGAGGGGAATGGAAATGAACAGCTTTATCCTTGCAATCGACCAGGGAACGACATCGAGCCGGGCGATCCTGTTCGACCGTGAGATGAAGATGGTGGGCAGCGGGCAGAAGGAATTCACCCAGCATTATCCGGCCTCCGGCTGGGTCGAGCATGATCCCGAGGAGATCTGGTCGAGCGTCGTGGCGACGGTGAAGGCTGCGCTGAAGAGCGCCGGCCGCCATGCGTCGGATGTCGCGGCGATCGGCATCACCAACCAGCGCGAGACCGTCGTCATCTGGGACAGGGCGACCGGCAAGCCGATCCACAACGCGATTGTCTGGCAGGATCGCCGCACCGCGCCGCTGTGCCAGAAATTGAAGAAGCAGGGGCTGGAGAAGAAGTTCACCAGAAAGACCGGCTTGCTGCTCGATCCCTACTTCTCCGGCACCAAGATCGCCTGGATGCTGGACAAGGTGAAGGGTGCCAGAAAACGTGCCGAGAAGGGCGAATTGCTGGCCGGCACGATCGACAGCTTTCTGATCTGGCGGCTGACCGGCGGCAAGGTTCACGCCACCGACGCCACCAATGCCTCGCGCACGCTGGTCTACAACATCGAAAAGAATACCTGGGACGACGAGCTTCTGGCGATTCTCGGCATACCGGCAAAAATGCTGCCGCAGGTGAAGGATTGCGCTGACGACTATGGAATCACAGAGGAAAGCCTGTTCGGCGCAGAGATAAAAATCCTCGGCGTGGCTGGCGATCAGCACGCAGCGGCCATCGGCCAGGCCTGTTTCGAGCCGGGCATGATGAAATCCACCTATGGCACGGGGTGCTTCGCGCTGCTCAACACCGGAAGCGATCTGGTGCGCTCGAAGAACCGGTTGTTGACGACCATTGCCTACAGGCTGAACGGAAAGACCACTTATGCTCTGGAAGGGTCGATCTTCATCGCCGGTGCAGCCGTGCAGTGGCTGCGCGACGGCATCAAGGTGATCGGCAAGGCGGAGCAGAGCGGCATGCTGGCGGCGGGCGCCGACCCGACGCAGGAAGTCTATCTGGTGCCGGCTTTTGTCGGGCTTGGCGCGCCGCACTGGGATGCCGAAGCGCGCGGCGCCATCTTCGGGCTGACCCGCAATTCGGGCCCGGCGGAATTTGCCCGCGCCGCACTGGAATCTGTGGCTTTCCAGACCCGCGACCTGCTCGACGCGATGCGCAAGGACTGGAAGGGCGCGTCAGTAAAGACCGTTCTCAGGGTCGATGGTGGCATGGTGGCCTCGGACTGGACCATGCAGCGGCTTGCCGACATCCTCGATGCGCCGGTAGACCGCCCGACGATCCTGGAGACGACGGCGCTCGGCGCGGCATGGCTGGCCGGCTCTAAGGCGGGCGTCTGGCCGAAGGCGAGAGACTTCGCCAAGAGCTGGGCGCTCGAGCGGCGGTTCAAGCCGGAGATGAATGCGTCCGCCCGTTCCGCCAAGCTGGCGGGCTGGCGCGATGCTGTGCGCAGGACGCTGAGCGTGCAATAAGTTCTTCGAGCAAGATGTCACCACGGAAGCCCGCGCCGTTGCCGGCGCAGGCTCTTCAATAACTCTTACTCAGCTCCGCCCGAGCTTTATCAATAGGGCGAGATGCACTGCCGGCGCGGGCCATAGTAAGGCTGGTACGTGTTGTCATATGCCCGGTAAGATCTGTAGCGGCTGTAGCACCACTCCACGTGCGAATCGCCTCGATAGACGCGGCGGTTCTGGTTGACGATCGCACCGGTGATCAGCGCGCCGGTCGCAAAGGCAGCCAACGGGAACCAGAAGTCGCCGTGACGGCGATAGCCGCGACGATAATAGCGATAACCGCGATGGCCGCGCCAATACCTGCCGTCGTCACGCGCGAAACCACGACGAAAATCGCGGCGGGAAAAATCGCGATCGCGGTTGAAACTACGCCTCCACCGCCTGTGGTCGACAGTCTGGACATCCGACGAAACGTTCTGACCAAGCGGCACGTAGGTTGGCTGGGCGTTGACGGGCACGATCTCCGCTACAGCGAATGACGCTGACAACGCGGTCGCCAGCAGGCCCGACATGATCCTGTTCATGATCTTCTCCTTGAAAGCGTCGTCCCTTGTAGCGACAAAAACGGGCAGGCTGCGCAATTGTTCCGTCAAAGTAGCAAGCTGCTGATCTGTAACGTTCTCTCTCCTGCTCGGCCTCGACGAAAAGCCGGTATTGGGCTTGTCTGTCAAAGGCCGTTCCGCCCTTTGCTGACGCGATGTGCGAGGCGCTGCAAGTGCGTGGAAAAGCCCGACTTGCGCGCCCTCTTTTTCCGGTTGACCGGTCGAGGCACTCTCCCTATGTTCCGCGCAATTTCGAGGGCGGCATTCTGAGCCCGCGGGAGCGCGTAGCTCAGCCGGTAGAGCAACTGACTTTTAATCAGTAGGTCCAGGGTTCGAATCCCTGCGCGCTCACCATTGTTTCGTGCGAGAAATCAGTAAGTTAGCGCTTTAGCGTCTGGAACAGCGCCGGAACGTGCGAGAAAATGCGAGGCCATGCGAGAACATTTTCTCGCAATCACGCGATGCTTCCGGCTACCGACCCTGCTAAATATCCCCAAAAACCAGCGACACGTTCCCGCCGGCGTGGCGCTCCAGGCGGCCGGCGAGGTCGAGTTCCAGCAGCACCATGAAAACCTGAGCGGGATGCAGGCCGGTGTGGCGGATGATCTCGTCGATCGCTACGGGCGTCGGGCCGAGGGCTTCGACGACGCGGGCGCGGTCGTCCTCGCCGGGCGGTGGCGTTGCCGAAAAGTCGGGCGGCTCGCCAAGTGGAGCCGTCCTTGGTGCCAGTGCGCCGACCAGCGGCGCGATCGCACTGGTAACGTCCGATGCCTCGGTGACCAGGGTGGCGCCGTCCTTGAGCAAGGCGTTGGTGCCGGCGGCGCGCGGATCGAGCGGCGAGCCGGGGACGGCAAAGACCAGCCGGCCCATCTCGCCGGCAAGCCTGGCGCTGATCAGCGAGCCGGAGCGGTGCGCCGCCTCGACCACGACCAGCCCCAATGCTGCGCCGGCGACAAGGCGGTTGCGGCGCGGAAAATCCTGGGCGCGTGGCCGCCAGCCGAACGGCATCTCCGAAATGATGGCGCCGCCGCGCTCGGCAATCTCGTTGCATAGTCCGGCATTCTCAGGCGGGTAGGGCAGGTCGAGGCCGCCGGCCAGCACACCGATCGTGCCTGACGCAAGGCTGCCTTGATGTGCTGCCGTGTCGATGCCGCGCGCCAGGCCGGAGACGATGCCGTAGCCGTCGCGGCCGAGTTCGGCGGCGAGCGTTCGCGCCATCTTGATGCCGGCCAGCGAAGCGTTGCGGGCGCCGACGATGGCGATTGCCGGCAGCCGGAACACCGCGCCTTCGCCCTTGACCGCGAGCAGCGGCGGCGGATGGTCCATGCTTTTCATCAGCGGCGGATAGTCGGCCTCGCCAATCCCGATGAAGCGGGCGCCGGCCCGGCGGGCTGCTTCCAGCTCCGCCTCGGCCTCGGCAATCGACGGGATGCGGACGATCTTTCTGGCGCCGCCCGAAATCATCAGCTCGGGCAGCATCTCGAGCGCCGTCTCGGCCGAGCCGAAGCGGTTGATCAGGTCGCGAAAGGTGGCCGGGCCGACATTCGGCGTGCGGATCAAACGAAGCCAGCTCAACCGCTGCCTGTCGCTGAGCCGCGGCCCGGCGGCGCGCTGGCTCACTCTTTGGTCCCGATCTTGCCCTCGGTGCCGGCCAGCAGCCGCGCGATATTGGCCCGGTGTTTTATGATGACGATCAGGCTCATCAGCGCGAACAGCCCGGCAATCTCAGGCGTGCTGAGGACATAGAGCGCGATCGGCACGACGACTGCTGCCGTCAGCGCCGCCAGCGAGGAGAAACGGAATAGGAAAGCAACGGCCAGCCAGACGACGGCGAAGATCAGCGCCACCTGCCAGGCAAGGGCGATCAGCACGCCGAGATAGGTGGCGACACCCTTGCCGCCCTTGAAGCCGAGCCAGACCGGAAAGAGATGGCCGAGAAAGGCGCCAAGGCCGGCCCAAGGCCCGAGCTCCGGTGCAAAGTGACCGGCGATCAGCACAGCCGCCGTGCCTTTCAGCGCGTCGAGCAACAGCGTGGCGGCGGCCAGGCCCTTGTTGCCGGTGCGCAGCACATTGGTAGCGCCGATATTGCCGGAGCCGACGTTGCGGACGTCGCCAAGGCCGGCGGCGCGGGTGATCAGAAGCCCGAAAGGGATCGAGCCAAGCAGATAGCCGAACACCAGCGCCAAGACGATGTCGTAAGCCATTGTTCCCCCTGAACTCCAACTGCCGGCTTTAGGGAGTGTCGAGATTCAGGTCAGGCCGAGTCGAGAATGGTGGTTTCCGAGAACCGGAACGCAGCGTACTTTTGGGTACGTGAGTACCGGAAGCGCAGAAAACCGCCGTTCGCAGGCCGGCATCACCTGAATATCGACACTCCCTAGGCTGAAAACACTGTGCGGCCCGCCACCATTGTTTGCAAGACCTTGCCCTGCAGCCGCGCGCCTTCGAAACAGGTGTTTTTCGAGCGTGAACGGATTCCGCTTTCGCTGACGATCCACGGTTCGTCGAGATCGATCAGCGCAAGATCGGCGACAGTGCCCGGCTTCAGCGTGCCGCCGGGCAGGCCGAACAGCCTTGCCGGCGCGGTGGACAAGGTCTCAATCAATCTAAGTAGTGTCACGTCGCCATTGTGATAGAGCCGCAGCGCCGCGCCCAGCAGCGTTTCGAGCCCGATGGCGCCGGCCGCGGCATCGGCAAAGGGCAGGCGCTTGGTATCGACGTCCTGCGGGTCATGCGAGGAGACGATGAGGTCGATCGTGCCGTCCTTGACCGCCTCGATCATCGCCAGCCGGTCTTCCTCGGCGCGCAGCGGCGGCGTCAGCCGGAAGAAGGTGCGGTATTCGCCGACATCGTTCTCGTTGAGCGACAGGTTGTGGATTGAGACGCCTGATGTGACATTCGCGCCGTCGGCTTTCGCCCGCGTTACCGCGTTTGCCGCCATCGCCGTCGAAATCTTGGCCGCGTGATAGGCGCCGCCGGTCAGCCGCGCCAACGCCAGATCGCGCTCCAGCGGAATGGACTCGGCCTCGCGCGGGATGCCGGCAAGGCCGAGCCAGCTGGCATAGAGGCCTTCATTCATGACGCCGGACGAAGCGAGGTCGGCGTCTTGGGTTTCATGGGCGATCACGCCGCCGAAATCGCGCGCGTAAGTCAGCGCGCGGCGCATCACCAGCGCGCTTGATATGGTGTGCCGTCCGTCGGTGAAGGCGACCGCGCCGGCCTCGCGCAGCAGGCCGAATTCGGTCATCTCGCGGCCTTCGAGGCCCTTGGTGATCGCCGCAGCCGGAAAAATGTTGACGATGGCCGTGTCCTTGGCGGTACGCAGCACGAATTCGACCAGCGCGACATTGTCGATCACTGGGTCGGTGTCGGGCATCATGACGATGGAAGTGACGCCGCCGGCGGCCGCAGCGACGCTGGCCGAGGCGATGGTTTCGCGGTGCTCGCCGCCGGGCTCGCCGATGAAGACGCACGCATCGATCAGGCCGGGGATAACAGCCTTGCCGGCGCAGTCGATGACCGTAGCGTCTTGCGGAGCGCCCTGGTTCAAGGCGGCCTTGCCGGCAGCGACGATCTTGCGGCCTTCGACAATGACCGTGCCGACCTCATCGATGCCGCGCGATGGGTCGACGATGCGGGCCTGGCTGAAGACCGTCGTGCTCATCATGCAACCTCGCGATTGCGGCGAGGATCGAGCAGCGCTTCCATCACCGCCATGCGCACGGCAACGCCCATCTCCACCTGTTCCTGGATGACGCTCTGCGGACCGTCGGCGATTTCCGAGGCGATCTCGACGCCGCGGTTCATGGGGCCGGGATGCATGACCAGAGCGCCGTCCTTGGCCGCCTTCAGCTTCTCGGCATCGAGGCCGAAATAGCGGAAATATTCCCGCACCGAAGGCACGAAGGCGCCTTCCATCCGCTCGCGCTGCAGGCGCAGCATCATCACCACATCCGCGTCCTTGAGCCCTTCGGCCATCGAACGAGTGACGATCACGCCCATTTTCTCGATGCCGGCGGGCAGAAGCGTCGACGGCGCCACGACGCGGACCTGGGCGCCGAGCGCGTTGAGCAGCATGATGTTGGAGCGCGCCACGCGCGAATGCAGGATATCGCCGCAGATCGCCACGATCAGCTTCGACAGCGGACCCCTGGCGCGGCGGATGGTCAGCGCGTCGAGCAGCGCCTGCGTCGGATGCTCATGGGCGCCGTCGCCGGCATTGATCACCGAGCAGCCGACCTTTTGCGCCAGCAGCGCCGCAGCCCCGGCCGACTGGTGGCGGATGATCAGTATGTCTGGGCGCATGGCATTCAGCGTCATCGCCGTGTCGATCAGCGTCTCGCCCTTCTTCACCGAAGAACTGGCCACCGACATGTTCATGACGTCGGCGCCGAGCCGTTTTCCCGCCAGCTCGAACGATGATTGCGTGCGGGTCGACGCTTCGTAGAAAAGGTTGATCTGGGTGCGGCCGCGCAGCGTCGAGGTCTTCTTCTCCGACTGCCGCGAGATCGCGACCGCTCGGTCCGCCCGGTCCAGCAAAAGCTCGATGTCGGCGGGGGAAAGATCGCGGATGCCCAGAAGATGGCGGTGGGGATAGAGTGGCAGGGACGAAGCGTCGGTCATCTCAAGGCGCTGCTATAGGGTGGAGGACCTTTGGCTGCAAGCACCAGCTTTGGATTGCGGCCTTTCTCCCCGGTATTTTCGTCGCGCGCGTTGCGCGGCTTGGGCTATATCTAGCTGATGGCTTCGGATTCGTGGCCTTGTGATGATAAGGCCTTTCTGCCGATAGAAGGATTGGGCGTGACCGACGACGTGACGAACCAGCCGCCGCCGCTGGCAGGCGGCAACGCCTGGCGGGGCGATCCGTTGCTGATCCAGCTTGCCGAGCGTTTTTCCGATCCGGTGCGCAAGGATCTCGATGGGCTCGGCCGTTTCGTGCTGACGCAGGAGGCGCAGGAGCTGGCCCGCCTCGCCAATGTCGAGACGCCGAAGCTCAGAACCCATGACCGGCAGGGCCGGCGCATCGACCTGGTCGAGTTCCATCCAGCCTATCATGCGCTGATGCGCCGGTCGGTGGCGAACGGGCTGCATTCGTCGGTATGGGAAAATGGCGACGCCGAGATCGGCCGCCGTCATCAGGTGCGCGCCGCCCGTTTCTACCTGACGGCCGAGCTCGAAACCGGGCATCTCTGTCCCATCACCATGACCAGCGCATCGCTGGCAGCGCTGATGGCAAGCCCGAAGCTGTTTCGCGAATGGGCGCCGCGCGTGACGACACGCAAATACGACCAGAGCCAGAAGCCGCCGGTCGAAAAGGCCGGGCTGACGCTCGGCATGGGCATGACCGAGAAGCAAGGCGGCACCGACGTCCGCGCCAACGTCACCCGGGCCGAGCGCGCCGGCAGCGGCTTCTATCGGCTGACCGGCCACAAATGGTTCATGTCGGCGCCGATGTCGGATGCATTCCTGGTACTTGGACAGGCGCCGGAAGGGCTTTCGTGCTTCCTCGTTCCTCGTATTCTCGGCGATGGTTCGGGCAACGGCTTCCGCTTCCAGCGGCTGAAGGACAAGCTCGGCAACCGCTCCAACGCCTCGTCGGAAGTGGAGTTCGTCAACGCCATCGGCGAGATGATCGGCGAGCCCGGGGCGGGTGTGAAGACGATCATGGACATGGTGACGCTGACCCGGCTCGACTGCGCGATCGCCTCGTCGGCGATCATGCGTGCCGGGCTGGCCGAGGCCGTCCACCACGCCCGTCACCGCCAGGTGTTTGGGACCAATCTGATCGAGCAGCCGCTGATGCAGCGCGTGCTGGCCGACATGGCGCTCGACGTTGCTGCCGCCACCGCACTGTCGTTCCGGCTGGCGCGCTCCTTCGACGAGGCGGCCGGCGACCGTGGCGAGGCGGCCTTCGCGCGCGCCATGACGCCGGTCGTCAAATACTGGGTTTGCAAGATCGCGCCGCCGCTGCTCTATGAAGCGATGGAGTGCCTCGGCGGCAACGGCTATGTCGAGGAGGGGCCGCTCGCCCGCTACTATCGCGAAGCTCCGGTCAACGCGATCTGGGAGGGGTCCGGCAACGTCATGGCGCTCGACGTGCTGCGCGTGCTGGGGCGTGCGCCCGGCCTGTTCGAGGAGGTGCTGGCCGGCATCGACCGCGATCTCGGCGCCGGCGGACGCGGCACCGTCGGTGTGCTCAAGGCGGCAATGCAGGTCGCGGCAACCGATGAGGGCTCGGCTCGTCTGCTCACCGAACAACTGGCACTGTCGGCGGCAGCGGCGGAGCTTCGCAGGCTGGGGGCAGGGCGGATCGCCGACGCCTTCGTCGAGACGCGCCTCGCCGGCCAGTGGCGCAACACCTATGGCATGCTCGATTCGCGCCATGACGCGCGCATGATCATCGACACGCTCTATCCGCCGGTCACCTGAGAAGGCTTCGGGGACGGATTTTCCTCGTCGATCGCCGCTCTGTGGAAAGCCGTTAACCTTAACAAATGGTTTCCATTGCGGTCGCAAGCCGCAAAGCCCACTGTCCTGTTTACTGAAGCAGGAACGCCATGCGGCACATATTGAGCTCCTTTCTGGCCTTGCACTGGGCGGTCGTTTTCGCCCTGCTGGCGTTCATCTGCATCGACGGAAATCGCGGTGTTGCTGCAGCGCTTGGCGTGCTCGGCGTTGCCGTCCAGGACACCCGCTTCGTCGACCTCGAAAATGCCATCGTGGTGGCGCCGCTTGCCGTGGCGCTGCTTGTCGTCGCGGTGCTGTTCTGCTGGGCTTTTGTCGAGTCTCTATTCAGCGTCCCGACAAATCCGGACGCCACCGACAGCGTTGTGCGGGTCGCCTTCATCTCCGCTTCCGGCGTGCTGTCGCTGATCGTGGTCGGCGGCGCCGCGCAAGGCATCAACGGGCTGTTCATGGTCGTCGCGGTGCAGCTGGCGGCATTGCTGGCTTCCTATGTCGCCATGCTCGCAGAGCGGCGGTCGGCTTTTGCCGCAGCGGATCCGGGCACCGGCGAAATCCGTGCCGCAGCGCATGTGATGGCGAAGGCGGCGGCGCACAACTCGGCGCTTTCGCGCATTTCCGGCCGGCCGGACACAAACTTGAGGCCGGACACGAACTTGAGGGATGGCCGCTGATGCGCACCTTGTTCGCGCTATGGGCGGCACCGCTCGCTCTGTTCTGGGGCTGGTTCTTCCTGTCGCTCAACGACATCAATTTCGGCTATGTCATGCTGAGCCGCCAATTGCATGACCTGGTTTTCCAGCTCTATGGGGAAATGCTTGGCATTGATCCGGCGCTCATTCCTGGCATGGTGGCAAAGGCCTGCATCCTCGACAGTCTGCTGCTGATGGCGTTTTGGGCGTTTCGCCGCCGCCGGGTGATCGGTGGCTGGATCAGGATAATGCGCGACCGTTATTTCGACCAGGCATCGACGCCGAGCGCCTGAAGCCGGTCGAGAACGCCCTGCAGGATAAACGCTGCCGCGGCCGAATCGATCTTGCCGGCGCGTTTGCGGCGCGAAAAATCCATCTCGATCAATGTCCGCTCAGCCGCCACCGTCGACAGTCGCTCGTCCCATAAAACGAAGGGCAGGTCGGTCATACCAGCCATGTTGCGGGCGAAGGCGCGGGATTTCTGGGCACGCGGACCTTCTGACCCGTCCATGTTGATCGGCAGGCCGAGCACCACGGCGCCGACATTCTCTTTCTGCAGCAAGGCGAGCAGCACAGCTGCATCCAGCGAGAATTTCCTGCGCATGATGACGGGGCGCGGATGGGCGAAGGCAAAGCCCCGGTCGGAAACCGCCACGCCAATGGTCTTGTCGCCGAGGTCGAGCCCGGCCAGCGTCTTGCCGCCGCTGAGCCGCGCCGGCAACTCTTCGATGGTGATGATGCTCAACGGCTTTCCTTGGATTACACGTCGCAAAGGACGCTGTGGGACTTTAATTTTAGTGCCGGCGTTCTATCCTTTGCCGAAGCAAAAATCGAGGAAAGCATTCATGAAACTGACCTGGTACGGACATTCCGCATTTTGCGTCGAAACCGCCGACGCGAAAATCCTCATCGATCCCTATCTGGTCGGCAATCCGTCATGGACGGGCGGCTGGGAAGGACCGGCGGAAGGGGTCACGCATGTCCTTTTGACCCACGGCCATAGCGACCACATCAGCGGTGCGCTGGAAGTGCTTGGGAAAAGCGGCGCCATGCTGGTCGCCAATTTCGAGCTTTGCATGTATCTGGTCGGCCAGGGCGCCAGCGACAAGAAGATCAATCCCGGCAATATCGGCGGCACCGTGGATTGCGGCGGTTTCACCACCACCTTCGTCCAGGCGCTCCATTCATCGTCGTTTCCACGCGACAATGGCCAGAACACCTACCTCGGCAATCCGGGCGGGCTCGTTCTGCATTTCCCGGAAGACAAGACGCTCTATCACATGGGCGACACCGACATCTTTTCGGACATGGCGCTGATCAACGAGTTGCACGAGCCGAAGATCGGGATCGTGCCGGTCGGTGACCGCTTCACCATGGGTGGCGCGGTAGCAGCCCTTGCCTGCCGGCGCTTCTTTCAGTTCGAGACTGTCATCCCCAGTCACTTCGGCACGTTCCCGATCATCGATCAGACTGCCGAAAAGTTCGTGGCGGGGATGGATGGATCGGACGTGAAAGTGGCATTGCCGAAGATCGGCGAGACGATTAGCTTGTAGGAAGACGCTAGGTATAAGGCGTCAAAATGGAGTGAAAACATGGTTTTGAGGGGCTTTCTTTTCATTTCTGTTTCTGTGGCTTCCCCGGCGTCCGCCGCGGAGGACTTCATCGAAGGCGTCTATCTCCAGTCCGAGGATCTTTGTGCGCAGGCCAGGAAGGACACACTGCAGTCGCTGATCGACGCTGGCAGCATTGTGCTCTCGGCGCGTGGCCTGCAAAGCGTCGAATACGATTGCGAGTTCCTTCAGATCACCAAGGCGACGCTCTCGCCGAGCTGGGCGGTGACAGCCATATGCCAGGAGCCCGGCCACGTCTTTCCGGACGTTCTCTCCGTAACGCAAATGAACGCGAAGCAGGTCGATCTGGTTTCGGTCCGGCCTGCGGAAGACGAAAGCGAAGGGGGCAGCAACAGCGGCAGCTATTTCCTCTGCGACGGCGTGGCCCTGCCATAGACCTATGGGCCCGGTTCTCGGCACGATGCATGTTGCGCGGCACGCGCCGCGCCGCTATAGCGCGGACTGGTTTTCCCGAGGCACAAACAAATATGTCCGTTGATCTTCAGACTGTGAAGCGCGTCGCGCGTCTCGCCCGCATTGCGGTGAGCGAGGAGGATGCCGAGCGCATGACCGGTGAGTTGAATGCCATTCTGGGCTTTGTCGAGCAGCTGAACGAGGTCGACGTTTCCGGCGTCGAGCCAATGACTTCGGTCACCCCGATGGAGATGAAGAAGCGCCAGGACGTCGTCACCGACGGCAGCAAGGCGGCCGACATCGTCGCCAACGCGCCGGCGACCGAAGAGAATTTCTTCCTCGTTCCGAAGGTCGTGGAGTAGCGGGCCGATGGCAATCGAGATCGCCATCGAGACGCCGCTGCAGGACGATGTGCGCGGGCTGGTTAAGGAGCTCAACGCCACGCTGCTGGAATTGACGCCGCCGGAGCACTGCTACCACATGACCGTCGAACAGATGGCCGACAACGACACGACTGTCTTCATCGCCCGTGACAACGGCCTTGCCATCGGCTGCGGCGCGCTCAAGCGCCACGATGGCACCATCGGCGAGGTCAAGCGCATGTACACGCGGCCGTCGCATCGTGGACAGAAGATCGGCGCCAGGATCGTCGAGCGGGTCGAGGCGTTGGCGCGCAATGAAGGGCTGAAGCGTCTGGTGCTGGAAACGGGCGACCGCCATCCGGCTGCGTGGACCGTTTATGAACGCGCCGGATTCTCGCGCTGCGGCCCGGTGCTGGACTATCCCGATACCGAGTGGTCGGTGTTTTACGAAAAGAGCCTTGCCTGATGAGCGACCTGACGCAACTCACGATTTCGCAGGCCCGCGCCAAGCTGCGCGCCAAGGAAATCACCGCAACCGAGATCACCGAAGCCTATCTCCAGGCGATCGAGCGGGCCAATCCGGCGCTCAACGCCTATGTCGTCGTCACCGACGACAAGGCGCGCGACATGGCCAGGGCCTCGGACGCCAAGCTGGCGAAGGGCGAGGGCGGGTCGCTCGAAGGCATTCCGCTCGGGATCAAGGACCTGTTCGGCACCGAAGGCATTCACACCCAGGCCTGCAGCCATGTGCTGGATGGGTTCAAGCCGCACTACGAATCGACCGTCACCGCCAATCTGTGGGCCGACGGCGCCGTGATGCTCGGCAAGCTCAACATGGACGAGTTCGCCATGGGCTCGTCCAACGAGACCTCCTATTACGGCCCCGTGGTCAATCCGTGGCGGCGTTCGCGGCTCGATACGGTGGTGATGCCGACCACGCATCAGGGCGATGGCGGTTTCGTCTCGGCCGGCGGCACCAGGACCGCGCGCACGCTGGACAACGCCCAGCTGGTGCCGGGCGGTTCGTCAGGCGGCTCGGCCTCGGCTGTCTCCGCGTTTCTATGTGCCGGCGCCACGGCCACCGACACCGGCGGCTCGATCCGCCAGCCCGCCGCCTTCACCGGCACGGTCGGCATCAAGCCGACCTACGGCCGCTGCTCGCGCTGGGGCATCGTCGCCTTCGCTTCGTCGCTCGACCAGGCCGGACCGATCGCCCGCGATGTGCGTGATGCCGCGATCCTCTTGAAATCCATGGCCTCGGTCGATCCGAAGGACACCACCTCGGTCGACCGGCCGGTGCCGGATTACGAGGCGGCGATCGGCAAGCCGATCAAGGGCATGAAGATCGGCATCCCCAGGGAATACCGCGTCGACGGCATGCCCGAGGAGATCGAGGCGCTGTGGCAGAAGGGTATTGCCTGGCTGAAAGATGCCGGCGCCGAGATCGTCGACATTTCGCTCCCGCATACGAAATATGCGCTGCCGGCCTATTACATCGTTGCGCCTGCCGAAGCCTCGTCGAACCTCGCCCGCTATGACGGCGTCCGCTACGGGTTGCGGGTGCCGGGCAAGGACATCGTCGACATGTACGAGAGGACCCGCGCCGCCGGCTTCGGCCGCGAGGTCAAGCGCCGCATCATGATCGGCACTTATGTGCTCTCCGCCGGCTACTACGATGCCTACTATCTGCAGGCGCAGAAGGTGCGGAACCTCATCAAGCGGGATTTCGAAAATGCATTCGCGGCGGGCGTCGACGTCATCCTGACGCCGGCGACGCCGTCGGCGGCTTTTGGCATCGCCGACGAGGACATGGCCGCCGACCCAGTCAAAATGTACCTCAATGACATCTTTACGGTGACGGTGAACATGGCCGGACTGCCGGGTATCGCCGTGCCCGCAGGGCTTGACGCCAAGGGCCTGCCGCTCGGCCTGCAGCTCATCGGCCGGCCCTTCGATGAGGAAACCTTGTTCCAGACCGCCCACGTCATCGAACAGGCGGCGGGTACGTTCCAGCCGGAAAAGTGGTGGTAGTGTCGTCCCTTAGGCATCGCATTTGAATGATGCGGGGCGCTTTGGTCCTGGTTTATGCATGTTGTTACTCTAAAAGCGCCACGTGCTTATGGAGCGGTATGCATTAGAGCGACGTGCGTCCACTTGGACGCACAAAGTACGCTCTAGCACGTTGAATCTGCGCATCGTGCTTTCCGAGAATCGATTCCGATTTGGGCCGATGTGGGGGTGAGGGATGTTCTTCTATCTTTCCAAATTGCTCTGGTTCTTTGTCCAGCCGTTGAATTTTGCAATCTTCCTGTTGCTGGCGGGGCTGGTGGCGGCGATGTTCGGACGGCGGCGATGGGCGACCGCCGGCACCGTCCTTGCCGTTCTCATTCTTGCGCTTTCGACATGGACGGAGCTCGGCGCAATAATGATCAGTCCGCTGGAAGATCGCTTCCCCAAGCCGCCGCTGCCGGAAAAGGTTGATGGTATCATTGTGCTGGGCGGCGGTCTGGAGAGCCCCATCAATGCCGTGCGTGGCGGCTATGAAATCAATGGCGCTGGCGACCGGATCGTCGAGGCGGCCGTACTGGCACGGCGTTTTCCGACTGCGAAAATCGTCATCTCCGGCGGCACCGTTGAGATGATGACCGCAGGTGAGGGCGATGCGGACACAGGCCCGCGCCTGCTCACTGCGCTTGGCGTGACGGCCGATCGGCTGGTCCTAGAGAACAAATCCCGCAACACCTACGAGAACGCAATCTTCACCAGGGAATTGGTGACGGCGAAACCGGGCGAGACCTGGCTGCTGGTGACCTCGGCCTTCCACATGCCGCGGGCCACGGCGCTGTTCGACAAAGCAGGTTTTCCGACCGTTGCGTGGCCGGTCGACTACATGACCTCCGGTAAGGAAAACATAGCCACGCTTCCCCCTTACAACGGGTTGGAGGTCACCACCACGGCGGTCCGTGAATGGATAGGGCTCGTCACCTATTGGCTGTCGGGCCGCATCGATCGGCTTTTCCCCGGACCTGGTGTCGGCTCGGGCGGCTGACCGATCACGGCTTGCCGCGCCGCTGAGAAGAACTGGCGACGTACCAGAACCGCCAGCAACAACAGCGTCGACAGCACGAACACACTTGGATCGACGAACCAGCCGAGATAGCCGATCGAGAAGAACACACCGCGCATGCCGGAATTGAAGTGTTTTCCGGCCAGCATGTTCATGCGCGCCGCCCGCCATACCGCCGTCTCGCTGATCGGGTTGCGTGAGGCTTCGCCATGCGGGATCGGCACCGCGCCGATCAGAATCGAGCAGTAGTTGAACAGCCGGTAGGCCCAGCCGAACTTGAAGAAGGAATAGGCCAGGATCAGCACCAATCCGAACACCTTCATCTGAAAGGCGGAGCGGGATGATGTCGCGCCGAGCGGCAGGTTGCTCAGCACCGAAACAACCTGATCGGAGGCACCGAGCAGGGCGAAACAGCCGCCGATCGCAATCAGCGAGCTGGAGGCGAAAAAGGCGGTTCCCTGTTGAAGACCTGCCATGATGGCGGTGTCGACAATGCGAATCTCGCGTTCGGCCATGGTCCGCATCCAGGCTTCACGCTGCACGTTCATCGCCGTCGTCAGCGACATGCGGCTGACCAGCTTTCCGTCGGAGGCGAGCGTATGCAGCACCCATACGAAAAGGAAGAAGGCCAGCGCCACGAGGTCTGCCGTCGACAAATGGAAGGAATCGCCCATGCGACCCTTTTACCACAAGCGGTGGTGCCGCTTCGATGGCGGAGCGCAACGATGTCGCTGCCGGAGCAAACAAGGTCGGCAGGTGCAGCGCCGCGATCTTCGAAAGAGCGGAAACATCACAGGAATTCCTATATGTAAATTCCAATAGGAGAGAGCGGCGCGTGTTCCTTTCGGTTTTCGACCTGTTCAAGATCGGTATTGGACCATCGAGTTCGCACACGATGGGACCGATGACGGCTGCGCGGCGTTTCCTCGACGAGATCGCGGGAGATGACTGGCCGCGCCCGGCCGGCGCCCGGGTCGACCGCATCGCCGCCAGCCTGCACGGCTCGCTCGCCTATACCGGCATCGGCCATGGTTCCGACCGTGCCGTTGTGCTCGGCCTTGCCGGCCAGACGCCCCAGACGGTGGACCCCGATCAGGCGGATGGAATCGTCGCCAGCATCGCTGCCGAGAAGCGGATTTCACCGCCCGGCCATCCCTCCTACCGCTTCGACCCGGCAACGGATCTGGTGCTGGATCGCAAGACGCCGCTTTCCGGCCATGCCAACGGCATGGCTTTCTCCGCCTATGATGCCGACGACCGGCTGCTGCTCAAGCGTATCTATTATTCGATCGGCGGCGGCTTCGTGGTTTCGGAGGAGGAGCTGCAGCGTATGAAGGCGAAGGGCTCGGTGACGACGGAAGGCAAGAAGGTTCCATACCCCTTCAAGAATGCCGTCGAGATGCTGTCGATGGCTGCGAAAAGCGGCCTTTCCATCGCCGACATGAAGCGCGTCAACGAAGAGACGCAGATGTCGCGCGAGGAGCTCGACGCCGGTCTTGACGGCATCTGGAGCGCCATGAAGAGCTGCATCGAACGCGGCCTGTCGCAGGACGGCATCATGCCGGGCGGACTGAAGGTGCGCCGACGCGCGCGGCAATTGCATGACAAGCTGCAAGAGCAGTGGCGGCAGAACCGGCCCAACCCGCTGCTCGCGAATGACTGGCTGTCGATCTATGCCATGGCGGTGAACGAGGAGAACGCCGCCGGCGGGCGCGTCGTCACCGCGCCGACCAATGGTGCTGCAGGCACGCTGCCCGCGGTGCTGCGCTACTGGCTGCATTTCCATCCCGAGGCCGACCAACCAAGTATCCGCGATTTCCTGCTGACCGCGGCGGCGATCGGCGGCATCATCAAGACCAACGCTTCGATCTCAGGCGCCGAAGTCGGCTGCCAGGGCGAGGTCGGTTCGGCCTCGGCGATGGCGGCGGCGGGGCTGTGCGCCGTCATGGGCGGCACGCCGGAGCAGGTCGAGAACGCCGCCGAGATCGCGCTCGAACATCATCTCGGCATGACCTGCGATCCGGTTGGCGGACTGGTGCAGGTGCCTTGCATCGAGCGCAATGCGCTCGGTGCCGTCAAGGCGGTGACTGCCGCGTCGCTGGCCATCAAGGGCGACGGCGTTCATTTCGTGCCGCTTGATGCCGCGATCGAGACCATGCGCCAGACCGGCCTCGACATGAACGAGAAATACAAGGAAACCAGCCTCGGCGGACTGGCCGTCAATATCGTGGAGTGCTGAGCCAACCTTGCACCATGGATTGGCACTGTGGAGAAAGTCGACCAGGCCGTTGACGCCTTCGCGCGCAGGACTAAACCTTAATCCATGTCTCTCAATATCATAAAGCTCTGTGTCGGCTGCGACAGCGTCGAAGATCTCGAAGAGTGGATCGCCTTCCGCCTCGACGAACGGCGGCGCGCCGGCGAGCCGGCCGAGCATTACCACACCACACGCATGATGCCGACGCGCGGCGCCGAGGTCACCGATGGCGGTTCCCTCTACTGGGTGATCAAGGGCAATGTGCAGTGCCGCCAGTTGATCACCGAAATCCGCCCTTTCACCGATGATGACGGCATTGGCCGCTGTCACCTGATGCTCGATCCTGTGGTCGTGCGCACCGACTGGCAGCCGCGCCGGGCCTTTCAAGGCTGGCGCTACCTGAAACCGTCGGACGCACCGGCCGATCTCGGTAAGGGCAAAGCGGGGCTGGTCGAGATGCCGCCGAAACTCAGGCGCGAGCTTGCCGATCTCGGCCTTCTCTAGGAAGGCCCAAATTCAAAGCTGCCGCTGGCCCTCCAGGTCGCCTCATCTGGGCTTGCAAGCTGTGCGACAACGCCACATCTTGAATGTCATGAGCGACAAGAAGCATCCCGTGCCCGCCAAGGCCAATCCTGCGCCGGTCGAGCCCCAATCGAGCACCGGCGAGATCGACGCCTTTATCCGTCAGGCAAAAACGCTCGCAGCATCCGCGACCGGTTCTGGCAGGCTCATTCTGTCACTCGACGCGACGATGAGCCGTCAGCCGACCTGGGATCTCGCCTGTGCGCTGCAGGGCGAGATGTTCGACGCGGTCGGCAAGGCCGGAGCGCTCAAGGTTCAACTGGTCTATTTTCGGGGCCTTGGCGAGTGCCGCTCATCCGCATTCGTCAGCGATACGGAGGCGCTGAAACAGTTGATGACGAGGATCGATTGCCGCAGCGGACACACCCAGATCGGCAAGGTCCTCGCCCATACGCTGAAACAGACTGCTGCGGCCAAGGTCAACGCGTTGGTCTATATCGGCGATGCGATGGAAGAAAATATAGACGATCTGGCGGAAAAGGCCGGCAGCCTGGGCCTGCACGGCGTTCCTGTCTTCGTCTTTCAGGAGGGCCATGATTCCGGCGCAGAAAAGGCGTTCAAGGAAATTGCGCGGCTGTCCAAAGGAGCTTGGTTCCGATTTGATCGACGGGCTGGCGCAACCTTGGCCAGCCTGCTCTCGGCGGTCGCCGTGTTTGCGACCGGCGGGCTGAAGGCACTGGAGGCCAGGGGCAGGGCGGAAGACCGGCTGATGATCGAGCATCTGCGGGGCGGCAGGAAATGATGGGCGCGATTATCGCATTCGTGGCGTTGCTTTTGGTGCTGCTCGGCGTGGTCACGGTCTTTCTCCGCGCCGACCCTGCCAAACTCGCCAGCGGAATGAGGACGCTTGGGCCCGTCCTGTTGGCGCTGATCGGCGTCGCCGTGCTCCTGGTCGGACGCGAAGGCATCGGCGGCTTGATCCTGTCGGCGGCGCTCGCCTGGTATGGCTCCATGCGGATGAAGCGGCCGACGGCGAAACTGGAGCCGGGCAAGCATTCGACGGTGCGTACCGCGGCACTTGAGATGGAGCTTGATCACGATACCGGCAGTCTGGAGGGGCTGGTGCTTGCCGGCCGGCATGAAGGCAAGATGCTCGGCACCATGAGCCTTGCGGAATTGCAGCAGCTTTATCGCGAACTCCCCGGCGACCCGGAGAGCCGCCAGCTGCTAGAGACGTATCTTGACGGCAGATTTCCCATCTGGCGCAAAGACGCGGAGGCGAATGGTGGCGAAGGGCTGGGTGTTTCGCCAGGTTCGGGCGCCATGACTAAGGAGGAGGCCTACAAGATCCTTGGTCTTGAAGCGGGGGCCGCCGCGGCGGATGTCCGCAAGGCGCACCGCCGCCTGATGCAGCGCCTGCACCCCGATATCGGCGGCACGTCTTTTCTGGCGGCGCGGATCAATGAAGCCAAGGACGTCTTGCTCTCCAATCACAACTAGTTCTCCTTCGACGCAGAATTTTTCCGGGAGATGTTTTCGACGCCGTCTACTGCTGGACGGCGTAGCACTCGATTTTCTTTTTCTTCAGGGCGTTGCAGGCTTTCCAGGCGGCAGTCTTCGAACCAAAGCCGAACCGGGCGCGGTAGTAGGTGACGCCGTCCTTTTCGAAGGCGACGGTGAAACCTGTGGCATCGGCGAGGATCGAAGGCGCCTGCTTGCTAGTCTCGTCCAGGAGAGCCTGAGCTTCGGACTGTTTTGGCGAAGAGGCGACCTGGACTGCCCAGCCGGACGGCACCGATGCCGTGTTGACGGGGTCGACCGCCGCGGGTTCGGCGTAGGCTGCTGCGACCCGTGCGGTCGCCACATCGTCCGCCGTGGCCACGGCCACTGTCTTGACCTTCCTGGTCTCAACGACGGGGGTGGTTTCTTCGACGACCGGCTCGCTTTCCTCAACAAGGGAGGCAATGACGTCGTCGTCCGGCCTGCTGTCCGGCGTCGGCGCATCGCGCTTGGGCAGGAACACTTTTGCCAGCGCGGTGATCGGATTGCCGCCGCCTGCCTTGGCGATCAGCATGCCGCTGCCGCGCGACGACGCCTTCGGCATGTAGGTG
>NZ_RZTI01000078.1:0-28062 GCF_003997275.1 Mesorhizobium sp. M6A.T.Ce.TU.002.03.1.1 | reverse complement strand
CCAGCAAGCCGGGCAGCGCACCGGCATCCTGTTCGGCCGCGAGCGGTTCGGGCTCTACAATGACGAGGTCGGCCTCGCCGACGAGATCGTCACCTTCCCGGTCGATCCCGCCTTCTCTTCGCTCAACATTGCCCAGGCGGCCCTGCTGATGTCCTATGAATGGATGAAGTCGGGCTTGGAAGATGAGACGAAAACCAATTTTTCCAGCCCTGACATGATGCCGGCGACCAAGGAACAGTTGCACGGCCTGTTCGCGTATCTGGAAGGCGCGCTCGAGGCGCGCGGCTATTTCCGTCCGGCGCCGAAGAAGCCGAAGATGGTCGACAATCTGCGCGCGGTGCTGACGCGTGCCGGCTTCGCCGAGCAGGAGCTCAAGGTGCTGCGCGGCATAATATCATCGCTGGACAGGTTTTCGCCGGCCATGCCGCGCGGCGACGGATCGCCGGGTGATGATCCAAGACGGCTTCCGGCAGCCGCGGCACGCGCCGCCAAGGCGGAAGACAACGACTAGGAACAAATCGTTGGGCCTACCACTGGTAACCGAATGTTATTTGGTGGGGTCCATCATTTCAAAATGATGGACCCTCGGATGTGCGACCATCTTCCTGCCGTGGTCCCAGCCTTCCCTCTGAGTCCCAGTCTTTTCTCGTAATCCCAGTCCTTTCTCCTAATCAATGACAATGACCAACCCTTCAAACGCCCGTCCAATCCTGATGTTCGATTCCGGCATCGGCGGCCTGACGGTGCTGCGCGAAGCGCGCGTGCTGATGCCCGACCGCCGCTTCGTCTATGTCGCCGACGACGCGGCTTTCCCTTATGGGGCTTGGGAGGAACCGGCGCTGAGGGCACATGTACTAGAGCTGTTCGGCAGGCTGCTCGCCCGTTTTTCGCCAGCTATTTCGGTCATCGCCTGCAACACCGCCTCGACGCTGGTCATCGATGCGCTGCGCGAACGATTTCCCGGCCATCCTTTCGTCGGCACGGTGCCGGCGATCAAGCCGGCGGCGGAACGCACGCGCTCCGGACTTGTTTCGGTGCTGGCGACGCCCGGCACCGTCAAGCGCCAGTATACGCGCGACCTAATCAGCAAATGGGCCCAGAAATGCCATGTCCGCCTGGTTGGCAGCGACGGCCTGGCGGGACTGGCCGAGGTCTATATGCGCGAGGGCTTTGTCGACGAAGAGGCCGTGCGTGCTGAGATCGCACCGTGCTTCGTCGATCATGATGGACTGCGGACCGACATCGTTGTGCTTGCCTGCACTCACTATCCCTTTCTGGCCAACCGCATGCGCAAGACGGCACCTTGGCCGGTCGATTGGCTCGATCCCGCCGAGGCGATCGCGCGGCGGGCGCTCTCGCTGCTCGCGGGGACCGAGGTCAGGAATCGCGGCGAGGCGTTGCCGGAAGGCGCCGATCTTGCTGTCTTCACCTCAAAGAGGGTTGATTTTCCGACTCGCCGCCTGATGCAGGGGTTTGGGCTGGCGATTTCCTGATGTTTAGGAACATCATCCCGACCGACACGTTTCCTTCCTATTGCAACAGGAGAAACGATCATGCCAGCCACATCAAAGGCCCAGCAGAAAGCCGCCGGCGCGGCATTGTCCGCCAAGCGTGGCGAGACCAAGAAGAGCGAGCTCAAAGGCCCTTCGAAGGGCATGTACAAATCCATGAGCGAAAAACAGCTCGAGGAATTCGCCGAGACCAAGCGTAAGAGCCTGCCGGAGAAGAAAGCGAAGCACTAGCCGCTCGTCCGCACCAGGCAGGGAGGTCGGTTCCGGTTCCATGGTTTGACAGCCGCGGCCGAGCTGCGGCCCTTGGGTCGTATCCACTCGCCATCACCGACGCCAGCCGCAAGCTTGACACCGGTTAAATCTCCGTTTAATCAGCCCACCAACACCGGGCCGCAACGCCCGGTGGTTTCTTTATGTGCGCAAGACGTTTGGGAAGCGCTCTATTTCCTGAGTCTTGTGTAAAATGACGTGTCCCGTGGGTTTTCCGCCGCGTTGCGTGGGAAAACCCTGTCAGGTCTCGAAAACGGGGGCCAGAGGAGGGCGCGTTTCCTTCAGCCGGACCATGAGGTTCCGGGTGTGTTGTTTTGAAAGGGAATGCGATGAGCAAGCGCGAATCCGCGAAATACAAGATCGACCGCCGTCTCGGCGAAAATATCTGGGGCCGTCCGAAATCCCCGGTCAACAAGCGCGAATACGGTCCCGGCCAGCACGGCCAGCGCCGCAAGGGCAAGCTTTCCGATTTCGGCCTGCAGCTGCGTGCCAAGCAGAAGCTGAAGGGTCACTACGGCGACGTTTCGGAAAAGCAGTTCCGCAAGGTCTATGAAGAGGCGGACCGCCGTAAGGGCGACACCTCGGAGAACCTGATCGGCCTGCTCGAATCGCGTCTCGACGCGGTCGTCTACCGCGCCAAGTTCGTGCCGACGATTTTTGCCGCCCGTCAGTTCGTCAATCACGGCCACATCAATGTCAACGGCAAGCGTGTCAACATCGGCTCGTACCGCTGCAAGCCGGGCGACGTCATTGAAGTGCGCGAAAAGTCGAAGCAGCTGGTGATCGTCCTGGAATCGGTAGGCCTGGCCGAGCGCGACGTGCCTGATTACATCGAGGTCGACCACAACAAGATGACCGCGACCTTCGGGCGCATCCCCGGCCTGTCGGATGTTCCCTTCGCCGTGCAGATGGAACCGAACCTGGTCGTCGAATTCTATTCGCGCTGATCGATTTCTTCATCTGCAACAGCATCGAAGGCCGCCCCTCGAGGCGGCCTTTTCTTTTGGGCATCCGAAAATCGATTTCGATTTTCGGGCCGATGCGCTAATCCGGGCAGCAACAAGGACCTTTGGGGCCGACGCGCCATGAACATGCTGCCTGATGCCAAGACACTCGAACCGATCGCCGATGCCGCAGGCGGCTTTCATCCGCTGTTTGCCGATGTGCCGTCCTCCGTCGAGTTCAATAAGCTGCGCAAACGGCTGCTGCGTCTCGCCCGTCAGGCGATCGACGATTTTTCGATGGTGAGGCCAGGCGATCGCTGGCTGGTTGCCTTGTCGGGCGGCAAGGATTCCTATGGCCTGCTCGCTTTGCTGCTCGACCTCAAATGGCGCGGGCTGCTGCCGGTCGAGCTGTTGGCCTGCAATCTAGACCAGGGCCAGCCCAATTTTCCCAAACACATATTGCCCGACTATCTCAATAAATACGCCATCCCGCACCGCATCGAATATCAGGACACTTATTCGGTGGTGACCGACAAGCTTCCCGAGGGCAGCACCTACTGTTCGCTGTGCTCGCGGCTCAGGCGCGGCCATCTCTACCGCATCGCGCGGGAGGAGGGTTGCTCGGCGCTGGTGCTCGGGCATCACCGCGAGGACATACTTGAAACCTTTTTCATGAACCTATTCCATGGTGGGCGCCTCGCCGCCATGCCGCCAAAACTGCTCAACGACGACGGCGACGTCATGGTGCTGCGGCCGCTTGCCTATTGTGCCGAGGCCGATCTCGAAAAATTCGCCAGCGCCATGAAATTCCCGATCATCCCGTGCGATCTATGCGGGAGCCAGGATGGCTTGCAGCGCAATGCGATGAAGGCGATGCTCGACGGCCTGGAAAAGCGCATGCCCGGCCGCAAGGACACGATGATCCACGCCATGACCAATGTGCGGCCCTCGCATCTGCTCGACAGAAAGCTGTTCGATTTCGCCGCCCTCAACGAGACCCTCACCACAAGGCAAGACATTCCCGATGACATTTGACGATACCGCGATCGACTGGCTTGCCACCCTTCTGTCCGACGCCGCCATTGCCGAGATCATGCCGCGTTTTCGTCGGCTGGATGAGGGCGACGTCCGCCAAAAAACCTCGGCAGCCGACCTGGTGACGGAGGCCGACGTGAATGCCGAGCGGCTCATCACCGTCAGGCTGCGTGAGCGTTACCCCCAGGCGATGATCGTCGGCGAAGAGGCATGCTCCGACGATCCGGCGCTGCTCCAGGGTCTCGGCGACGCCGATCTCGCCTTCGTCATCGATCCGGTCGACGGCACCTTCAACTTCGCCTCCGGCGTGCCGCTGTTCGGCGTCATGCTCGGCGTCGTGGTGAAGGGCGAGACCGTCGCCGGCATCATTCACGATCCCGTCGGCAAGGACTGGCTGATCGGCGCCAAGGGTGCCGGCAGCCACATACGGCATGCGCATGGCACTCTGGAGAAGGTGCATGTCGCCGAGCCTGCACCGATCTCGCAAATGACCGGTGCGGTTTCCTGGCAATACATGCCCGAGCCGGAACGGTCACGGCTGGCGCGCAACCAGACGAAATCCCTGTCGCAGTTCGGCTATCGCTGCGCGGCTCACGAATACCGCCTGCTGGCGAGCGGCCACGCCCACTTCGTCGTCTACAACAAGCTGATGCCGTGGGACCATCTGGCCGGTGTGCTGATTCATGCCGAGGCAGGTGGTTACGCGGCGCGTTTCGACGGGAGCGCCTATCTGCCTTCGCATGTCGGAGGTGGCCTTCTTGTCGCACCGGACGAAGATAGCTGGCACGAACTGCGCCGCGAGCTCTGGGCGGAATAGGCCGTCCGGCATCGATCCGGTTCAGGCCACGCCCGGTCGATCTCAATTACCTGCGTTGTCCTCGATCCGATTTTCCGGGTCATGCGCTAGGCGAAGCTGCCGCCCAGGTTTCCGCGATGGCGACTACGGCGGCGTTGATCGGTCCGCTCGGGATCGTCGGCATCACTGACGCGTCGACGATGAAGACGTTGTCGAAGCCGTTCAGCCGCAAATCCGGGTCGACGACTGCGTCGGCATCCCCGCCCATCCTGCACGTGCCGACAGGATGATGATGTGTGGAAGCAGCCTTGGCGATGAAGGCGTCAAGGTCGGCGTCCGACTGCACCGCTGATCCCGGCAGGACTTCCACGTCGCGCCATTCGTCGAGCGCTGGATGATGACCAATGGTGCGCGCCGTCTTCAGCGCCGTCCTGAAAACCGCCCGGTCGTGTTCGGTTTCGAGATAATGCGGGTCGATGATGGGTGCATCGGCCCGGCCCGGCCCGCTCGGTGCGATGCGCCCACGGCTGGTCGGATGGGTGACGCCGCATAGAATCGTGAAAGCCGAGCCATAGGGCGGGGCACTCAGGCCGTCTGCGGCTGATGGGGCAACGACGCAGGCTAGCACAATATCGGGGCTTCCCGTCGAACGGGTAATGTCGCTGCCGTGCAGGTACATCAGCGATTCCGAGTGCTGCAGGCGCGACGGCGGCAGCGGTTTTTTGGTGCTGTAGACATTTCCAAGGACCAGCAGATGGTCCTGCAAATTGCGGCCGACATCGCTTCGGTCAGCGAGGCAGCGTATCCCCGCTTGCTTCAGCGTGTCCGCATCGCCGATGCCCGATCGCATGAGGATGAGCGGTGAGGACACCGCACCGGCGCAAAGAACGATCCTGTCGGCGGAGACCGTCGTGGTCTCTCCGTCACGCACGACAGCCACACCCGTGGCCCGCTGGCCCTCCAGCAGGAGGTGCTCGACCTCGTGGGCGGTGAGCAAGGCAAGGTTCGGTCGTGCCCTGACCTCCGGCGGCAGATAGGCATCGGCGACGCTCAGGCGCCGGCCGGCGCGGATGTTCAGCGAATTGGGGCTGGTGCCGGCCAGTTCGCCGCTGTTGTGATCGGTCAGGGCGGAGATTCCCATGGCCCGTCCGGCGGCCATATAGGCGCGGACGACGGGGCTGACCTCTGCATCCGGCAAATAGACATCCAGCGGTCCGCTGCGGCCGCGCGACGGCGCATCGAAGGCGGTGAAAGCTTCACTGCGGACAAAGCCCGGCAACAAGCCCGAAAAGGACCAGCGCTCGCCGCCGGCAGCCGCCCAGGGTTCGAAATCATCGGGATGACCACGCACATAGGCCATGGCATGCAGGCAGCTCGAACCGCCGACGATCTTTCCGCGTGGCCATTCGTGCACGCGGTTTGCGGTAAAGGGTTGCGGCACTGTCCGATAGGCCCAGTCGTAAGCGCGGCCTTGCAGCATCGTCCATTTCAGCGGGTCGGCGATATCGGGATCGGACGGCATCACCCCGGCCTCGATCAGGCCGACCTGGCATGATCGGTCCTCGCTCAGCCGGCTGGCCACCACCGAGCCGGCCGATCCCGCGCCGACGACCAGCACGTCGAAATGACGTTTCACTTTTGAAGTCCCCGCGCAGGCTGTCTGGCTAATAGGAAACACGCTTATGCGGCAAAGGCGCCGGCATTCGATCGTTCCGTGATCTGTCTTTGCACGGACAGCAAATGCGCGCGCATCGCCGCCTCGGCTGCCTCCGGGTCGCGTTTCGAGATCGCTTCGGCAATCAGACGATGTTCGCCGTCGCGCTCGGCGATCCGCTTGGGGCAGGTGGGTGCCGCGGTGCGTGCGATCTTCACCCGCGCATCGACCCCGACCTGGCGCAGCATCTTGTAGAATTCAGCGGCAAGATGGTTGCGAGCCGCTGCAACGATGGCGAGATGAAACGCGAAATCGACTGCGCCAGACGAGGCATTCTCCGGCGTGGTTGCCGCATCGATGATCCGGGCCGTCTCGAACGAGGAAGCGCGCAGCGATGCCAGCCGGGCGAGGCCCGGCTCCATCAGCAGGCGCAATTCCAGAACCTCGATCGGGTTGGTTACCCTTACAAGCTCCTCGCCATATCGGGGCAGGGCGGTCGGCGCACGCCTGGCGCGTGCCGGTTTCAAGTCACCTGACTGACGCAGCATTTCGAGCGCCTTGCGAAGCTGATGGCGCTTCACATTCAGATGTTCGGCAAGGTCACGCTCGGAAGGCAGCTTGCCGCCACCCTGTTGCAACCGGCGGACCGCTGCAATGATGTCGTCGAGATCCGATGGTACGATCTGCGGCTCGAATGCGTTCAAAACCAAATCTCCTGTCTGATCGGCAGCCGCCGACTCAACGTCCTGACATCATATTGTGACGCGGAATCGATGAACACGGCACTCAACCAACTCAACCAATCTACATCTGCGCCCAGTGGTTGACAACACCAGTTGCGCGATGGTTGAGTGCCGCAGTTGTTTCTTTGACGGCTCAATCTCGGTGGGGCCGTCCTTCTCCCGAGGACCGTGCATGCCGTTTGGGGAAACATTTGACTATGTCATTGTCGGAGCCGGGTCGGCCGGCTGCGTGCTTGCAAACCGCCTGAGCGAAGATCCTGATGTTTCCGTGCTGCTCTTGGAAGCCGGGGACTGGGATCGCGATCCAATGATCCACATCCCGCTCGGCTGGGGCAAGATTTTGACCGAGCGCCGTCACGACTGGATGTATTTCTGCGAGCCCGAGGCGAATGTCGGTGGGCGCAAGGTCGAATGCGCCCGCGGCAAGGTCATCGGCGGCTCTTCCTCCACCAACGCCATGGCCTATGTGCGCGGCAATCGCGGTGACTATGATCGCTGGGCGGCCAGCGGCCTCACCGATTGGTCGTTCGACAAGGTGCTGCGCTATTTCAAGAAGCAGGAGCGCTGGGAAAAGGGCGAGAGCGACTATCGCGGTGGCAGCGGTCCGCTGAATACCCAGTTCTGCCGCTACAAGGACGAGCTGATAGATGCCTTCGCCACAGCCAGCCGGGATGCGGGATATCCTCAGACCGACGACTATAATGGCGCCGTGCAGGAGGGTTTTGGCCGCCTGCAGATGACGATCGAAAACGGTCGCCGCTGCTCGACCGCGTCGGCCTATCTGCGTCCCGCCATGCGCCGCAGCAATGTCAAGGTGCTGACCGGCGCGATGGCGACGAGGATCCTGCTGAAGGATGGGCGCGCGACCGGCATCGCCTATACCAGAGGCGGCGCGAGCCACCAGGTTTTGGCACGGCGTGAGGTCCTGCTTGCCGGTGGTGTCATCAATACGCCTCAACTGCTGATGCTGTCGGGGATCGGCGATAGTGGCGAGCTCGCCGCGCATGGTATCGAGGCGAAAGTCGACCGTCCGCAGGTCGGCAAGAACCTGCAGGACCACGTTTCAGTCATTTTGATGTATCGGCGCAAGCAGCCGGGACCATTCCTCAAGATGATGCGGGCCGATCGTATCGGGCTGGATTTCGTCAAGACCTATCTCACCGGCAAGGGCTTTTCTGGCGATGTGCCTGGCGGGGTCGTGGCATTCCTGAAAAGCGATGCAAGTCGGCCATTGCCGGACGTCCAACTGCTTTTCACGGCTGCACCGCTTGCCGCATGGCCCTACATGGCACCATTCAAGGCGCCCTTCGCCGATGGTTTTGCGACGCGCATCGTCGCCGTCCAGCCGGAGAGCAGGGGGAGCGTGAAGCTGGCGTCGAGCGACCCGTTGGCCGCGCCGCTGATCCACCAGAATTTCCTGTCCTCACCGCGTGACTGGCAGTCGCTCCGCGCCGGCTTCCGCGTGGCGCGCAACCTCGCTGCGCAACCGTCGATGACGCCGTTTATCGCCTCGGAATTCTTTCCGGGGCCGCAATGCCAGAGCGACGACGAGATCGATGAGCATATTCGCAAGACCTCGATCACCGTGCACCATCCCGGCGGCACCTGTCGCATGGGTGTCGACGCCGGGTCGGTGGTCGATCCCGAACTGCGGGTGCGCGGTGTTGCCGGTCTTCGCGCAGTGGATGCTTCCGTGATGCCGGACCTCATCTGCGGGAACATCAATGCGGCGGTCATCATGATCGCCGAAAAGGCCTCGGACCTGATCCGCAGCCGTACTGAACAAGCCATGGCGGCCTGATTGGCGGCACCCGGTGTTCAACCAAAATCCTTTGGTTGAAAGAAAAATTCGAATTGGTTGGGCTGCCGAGCAATTGCTACGCTCGCGGTAGTTTGATCTGCATCTGCTCGATTATCCGTTTTCTCGCGCATTTCCGAGTTTTTCTGCCGCTTTTCGGGGCATTTGCCTTTCAGAAAAGCACTCAACCAAAAACTTAAAAAATTCTCAGTTTTGGGATTGTCGAGCAAAACCAATCCGAATACGGTTGAGTTGGTTAAATGCATTTTCTTCGCGAAGAGAGGTGTCAGACATGTCCATGGCGCAACCAGCAGACCTTGCCGTCACCAACAAGAAGGCCGCGCTCAAGGGCCTGTATGACGCCCTCTACGAAAAGAACATGTTTCCGTTCTGGGCGACATCGGAAGGCGTCGATCACGACGAGATTAAGCAGCTCATGGCGACGTCGAAGGCGATACCCTTCGTCTGGTCCTATGCCGACATCGAGCCGCTGCTGCAGCGCGCCGCCGAGCTGGTCACCATGGACGATAGCGAGCGCCGCTCGCTGATCCTGGTCAATCCCGGTCTTGCGCCCAAGCGCGCATCGGTCAGCACGATGTACACCGCCTATCGCCTGAATGATCCAGACGAGATCATGCCGCCGCACAAGCACTCGCCGAGCGCCATACGTTTTGGCCTGACCGGCAAGGGCAACTTTACCGGCGTCGAAGGCGAGGATGTGGTTTTCGGCCCCGGCGACATGGTGCTGACACCCAATGATGCCTGGCACAATCACGGCACTGTCGGCGGCGAGCAGGCAGTCAACCTTTCGGTTCTCGACCTGCCGCTGGTCGAGACACTGCACGCCGTGCATTTCGACCACAAATACACCGAGATGGTCGACGGCAAGGAAGTCGAGAAAAAGGTGCAAACCGCCCGTTTCCCGAGCGATTATTCGCAACGCATCTATGGGGAGGGCGGCCTGATGCCGCGCTTCGTCGACCACAAACGCGGCGGCGGCCTGTCGTCGCCGATGTATGTCTATCGCTGGGAGAAGATGGAAGCGATCCTCGATGCCCACAAGGATTGGGACGGCGATCCGCACGAAGGTATCGTCATCGACTATGTCGACCCCACCACCGGCGGCCCGGTCTTCCACACGATCAACTTCTACGTCCAGATGTTGCGGCCGGGCGAAAAGACGCTGCCGCAGCGCGAGACCGCCAGCCTGCTGTTGGCGCCGTTCCGCGGCAATGGCCATTCAATCATCGACGGCAAGCGCTACGACTGGAACCAGTTCGACACGATCGCCATACCGGGTGGTTCCTGGGTCGAGCACGTCAATGGCTCCTCGTCCGAGCCGGTCATCTTCTTCGGCGCGACCGATGCGCCGACCCAGAAGGCGCTGCTCCTCTACAAGCGCTGGGGCCGCAACCAGGCCGGCGATCTACTCCGCATCGTCTAGCTTTTGCAGCAGAAACCTGTCCGCGCCGCCATAGTGGCGCGGACACCGAAAAAGACGTTTCAGCAGCAAGGGCGTATGCATTTGGTTTCGGCGTTCAACACAAAGCTGATCGGCCATATCGACTGTCCGGGCGGTGGTCAGGTCTGGGTCGACCGCAACATTCTCTATATCGGCCACATGCGACCGCCGAGCGGCACGACGCTGGTCGATATTTCCGATCCGCGCAATCCGAAGAAGATCGCGACGATCGATGTTCCGCCGGGTTGGCATTCACACAAGGTGCGCGCCCAGGACGGTCTGATGATCATCAACCACGAGCGCTTCGGCGATGCGGGCCCTGCCGATTTCGGCGGTGGCCTGGCGCTTTACGACACGAGCCGACCGGCAGAGCCGAAGCTCATCTCGAAGTGGATAACCGGCGGCCATGGCGTGCATCGCTACGACTATGACGGCCGCTACGCCTATATCTCGCCAACCGCCGACGGCTATGTCGGCAACATCGTGATGATCCTCGACCTGATCGATCCGGCGAGCCCGGTCGAGGTCGGGCGCTGGTGGATACCAGGCCAGTGGACCGGCGGCGGTGAAGAGTATCCGTGGCATGACTACGTCACGCCACGCTGCCACCATCCGCTGCGCATGGGCGACCGGCTCTATGTCAGCTACTGGCATCACGGCCTGTTCATCCTCGACATTTCCGACATTTCGAAGCCGAAGCTTGTCTCGCATATCAATTCGAGCCCAAGTTTTCCGCATCCCACGCATACGTGCCTGCCGATCCCGCAGCCGCTCAAGGGCCGCAACATCATGGTGGTGGCGGACGAGGATGTCGCCAAGCTCCGGCCTTCGCCGCCGGCTTTCACCTGGATCTATGACATCACCGACGAGACGAATCCGCTGCCGATCGCGACCTTCCAGGTGCCCGGCCTCGACCCGGACGGCGCACCGCAACCGCCGATGACCGGCTGCCATCAGCCTTCCGAACGGTTCAAGGGCACCATCATTCCGTTTGCATGGTTCGCGCAGGGGCTGCGGCTGGTCGACATCGCCGACCCGTTCGCACCCAAGGAGGTCGGCCATTTCATGCCCGATGCGCCTGAAGGCGCCGAGCGTTCCTCTTCCAACGACGTCACCATCGACGACCGCGGCATCGTCTACCTGATCGACCGTATCCGTGGCGTCGATATCATCGAAACCAGCGTTCTCTAGGGGGACAGGTTGAGCGACAGCACACGAAAATCCGCCAGTCACTACGCCATCGGCAAGAAGAATCCGAACCTGCCGTTTCATCCGGCGGTGCGTGCCGGTGATTTCATTTTCGTCTCCGGCCAGGTGCCAAAGGACGAGAACAACAACATGATCAGCGGCACGATCGAGGAAGAGACGCTGGCCACGCTGAAGACCATCGCGCGCGTCATTGCCGATGAGGGTGCAACGCTTTCCGATGTCGTGCGGATAACGACGTATCTCGAGGATACGCGCGACTTCGGCCGCTACAACAAGGCGTTCCTCGAAGGGGTCGGCGACGCGGTGCTGGCACGCACGACCGTCGAGGCAAAGGCCGTCATCAACACCAAGATCGAAATGGACGCCATCGTCTACAAGCCGCTGCCGGCCGGCAAGTAGGCCACGACACAATCGAGGAGACGACATGTACAAGCTTTTGGGACGCCAGACATCGGGCAACGTTCAAAAGGTGCTCTTCATGCTCGAAGAGCTCGGCGCGCCATATGAGCGCGAGGACTACGGCCGCCAGTTCGAAAACACCCAGACTGCCGAATACAAGGCACTCAACCCGACGTCGAAGGTTCCGACGCTGGTCGACGGCGACACCGTGATCTGGGAGTCCAACACCATCCTGCGCTATCTCGCGGCATCCGGCGGCGAGCAGCTGAATGGCGCCACCCCTGCACAAAAGACCGAGGTCGAGCGCTGGATGGATTTTCTGCTGGCGGCGGTCAATCCTGGTTATCTGGCCGCCTTCAAGGGCGCTAAGCTGACGCCCGAAGAACAGACCGCCGAATACAAGGAACAGGTGAAGGACCTTGTGGCGCAACTCAAGATCATTGACGGGCATCTGGCCGGCAATGATTTCCTGGCGCTGGGCAAGCTGACCATTGCCGATATCGCCTGCGCGCCGATCCTGAAACGCTGTATCGACTTCAAGATCGACCGGCCGTCGCTGCCGAATCTGGAGCGCTGGGTGGCCGCAATCGCCGCTCGTCCAGCCTTCAAAGCGGCGACCGCCGCGGCCCCCGCAAAGGCCGCATGATGATCAAGCGCGCCGCCCTCATCGGATTGGGAACGATGGGTCCGGGCATCGCCGCGCGGCTTTCGCGCGGCGGGCTCGACGTGGCGGCGTATGATGTTTCCGAAGTTGCGGTCGAACGCGCCCGCGGCATGCTCGACCTTGCCGGCGGGGTGCTGGACCGGCTCGACATCGAGGCGCCGACAACGGGCGCCGGCACGGTGCGCTTCGTCCGTACCCTTGCCAAGGCTGTCGATGGTGCGGAGCTGGTCATCGAGAACGTGCCTGAAAATATCGACATCAAGGCCGAGACCTATCGCGCCATCGACCCGTTGATCGGTTCTTCGGTTATCGTCGCCTCGGACACCTCAGGTATTCCGATCACCAAGCTGCAGGCCCACATCTCGCATCCTGAGCGGATGGTCGGCATGCATTGGTCGAACCCGCCGCACATCATTCCAATGATCGAGGTGATCGGCGGCGAGAAGACCGCGCCTGAAACCGTGGCGACCATACGCGAGCTGATCCGCTCGATCGGGCTGCTGCCGGTGGTGGTGAAGAAGGACGTCCCGGGCTTCGTCGAAAACCGCGTGCTCTATGCGCTGCTGCGCGAAGCGGTCGATCTGGTTGAGCGCGGCGTCATCGAGCCGGAGGATCTCGATACCTGCGTCTCCTGGGGCATCGGCTACAAGATCGCCGTTATCGGGCCAATGGCGCTGCTCGATATGGCCGGCCTCGATATCTACAAATCCGTCTCGTCGTTCCTCAACGCCGATCTTTCCAATCGTGATGATGTCGCGCCGATGGTTCTGGAGAAGGCCGGCGCATCGAAGTTCGGCATCAAGTCGGGCGAGGGCATGTTTTCCTACACGCCCGAGCAGATAAAGACACTGCAGGGCGAACGGGCGCGCAAGCTGGTCGCCGTGCGCCGCATCCTCGAAGGCCGGGAGTAGGCGATGGCACAAGTTGCGCGCAGCCGGGTTGGGGAGTTCTGCCGGTTGGCCGCTTGTGCGCATGGGGCCGGGAACATCGCCGTGAAGGCGGATGTTCAAGCAACGAACGTGCGTGGGACGACAAGCCATGCAGGTTGAAACCATTCGACCCGCCGGTGGCAGATCGACCCACATCCGCCACGACGACTTGATTTCCGCCAAGGGCGTTTCGGTGGTCATGGGCACGGATCAGAACCGGCAGCTGATCCTTAGGGATATTGACCTTTCGGTTCCGAAAGGTTCGTTCGTATCCCTCATCGGCCCTTCGGGTTGCGGCAAGAGCACATTGCTCAAAGTGCTGGCTGGGCTGGTCAGTCCGAGCAGCGGCAGCGTTTCGATCGCGGGCCTTTCGCCAGGCGACGCAGCGCGCAAACGGATGATCGGTCTCGTCTTCCAGGACGCCAATCTGCTGCCGTGGAAAAATGCCGTCGACAATGCCTCGATGCTGCTTGGCATCGCCGACAAATCGATGTCGCGCGCGGCGTTGCGGGCACGTGGACAGGAGATGCTGGAACTGGTGGGACTTGGCGACGCCGCCCACAAGCGCCCAAACGAACTGTCTGGCGGCATGCGGCAGCGGGTCGCCATCGCCCGGGCTTTGGCGCTCGATCCGGCGGTCTTGCTGATGGACGAGCCGTTTGGCGCGCTTGATGCGATCACCCGCGATTCGATGGGTCAGGCGCTGCTGGAGATATGGCAGCGGACCGGCAAGACGATCGTCCTGGTGACGCATTCCATTGACGAAGCCATTCAGTTGTCGCGCCAGGTTCATGTGCTGGGAATCAACCCAGGGCGCATTGCCCAGAGCCTGGACATTCCGCTGCCTTATCCGCGCGACACTTCCGTGACCGAAGTCCCCGAATTCGTCAGGCTGGTGCTTCAGCTTCGGACCATGCTGCGATCCAGTCATGAGCCAGGAGGCGCGACGTGAGCGAGCAACCTCTCATGAACCTCTCCCAGCCACAGCCGGTTTCCGGCTGGAACGCGGCGACAAGCAGCTGGCTTCCGGCGGTCATCCTTTTGCTGGTGACGATCGTGTTGTGGGAAGCCGCGGTGCGGATATTCTCCATTTCCTCCTTTATCGTTCCTGCCCCATCCGAGATTGCGAAATCGCTGGTCGCGCAATGGGGCACTCTCATGCAGGCGACGATCGTCACGGCGGGCGAAATCCTGTTTGGCTTTCTTGTCTCGGTCATAGTCGGCATTGCGCTTGCTCTGGTTATCGTGCGTTTCGACTGGCTGGGACGCGCTCTGTACCCGCTCGTCGTGTTGTTCCAGAACGTGCCGAAGGTCGCGCTGGCGCCGATCTTCATCCTCTGGTTCGGCTACGGGCTTGCACCCAAGATAGGTCTGATCCTGGTCATCGCCTTCTTCCCGGTGACGCTGTCGATGCTGGCGGGCATGCAATCGGTCGACCGGTCGCTTCTGTCGCTGATGAATTCGGTCGGTGCCAGCCCGACCCAGATCCTGTTCAGGATCCGCGTTCCCCACTCGCTTCCGAGCCTGATGGCTGGAACCAAAATTGCAGCGACCCTGAGTGTGATCGGCGCGATCGTCGGCGAATTTGCCGGAGCCTCGGACGGGCTCGGCTACGTCATCCAGTTCGCGTCGACCCAGCTCGACACGCCCTTGGTCTTTGCGGCGCTGCTGCTCGTTTCCGTGCTCGGCATCGCCTTCTACTACGCAGCCGAAATTCTCGAACGTGTCGTGGTGCCGTGGGCGCCGAAATTCAGCCAGGCCTAGGATATTTCGAACAACCAACAAACGAGGGGAACAAACAATGCTGAGACGCTCTCTTATCAAGGCAGCCACCTTTGCGGCGTTTGTCGGCGCGCTTGGCTTGTCGAACGCGGCGCTGGCGGCGGACAAGGTCAACGTCCAGCTCGACTGGGTCGTGCGCGGCAATCACGCCATGTTCTTTGTCGGCAAGGACAAGGGCTTTTTCGCCAAGAACGACATCGATGTGAGCGAGGTCCGCAAGGGCTCCGGCTCGCCCGACGCCATGCGGCTGGTTGGCAACGGCAACGCTGAATTCGGCTTCGGCGATCTCCCCACGCTTGCCGTGGCAAGGTCGCAGAATGTTCCCGTCGTGGCGCTGGCGGCGGTCAACCAGCAGTCGCCGCTGGGCATCATCTCGCTCGCCAAGACGCTCAAGCTGACCAAGCCTTCCGACCTCAAGGGCCTGACCATCGGCATCCACCCGGCAGGATCCACCTACATCTTCTTCAGGGGCTTCCTGGCTGCCAACGGCATGAGCGAGAAGGACATGACGCTCAACAGCGTCTCGCCGCCTTACGAAAGCTACCTACTGCTCGGGCGTGTGCAGACAGTGGTCGGCTATCTCGACGCCGAAGTGCCCGAACTTGAAGCCAAAGCCGGCGGCCCGGGGTCGCTGAGCATCATGCTCGGCGCCGATCATGGCTGGAAAGCCTATGGCTCGGGGTTGTTCACCTCTGAAGCGATGATCAAGGACAAGCCTGATGTCGTGCGCCGTTTCGTGAAGGCCTACAGGGAGGCTTTCGACTATGTCGCGGCCCATCCGGAAGAAGCCGCCGAGATCACCGCCAAGGCCGTTCCCGGCTATGCCGAAAAGAAGGACGTTCTACTGGCCCAGCTCAAGGCCGACATCGCCTCGACGTTCAACAGCCCGGCGACGAAGGAACACGGTCTCGGCTGGATGACGAAGGCCCAGTGGGAAGAGACCTTAAAGACGCTGACGGATCAGGGCGTGCTCAAAACGGCGCTGTCGGCAGATGACGTCTTTACCGACAAATTCCTGGCGGCAGAGTGAAGGTTCCGAGCGGTGTCTGAAGTGGCAAACAGCCAGCGTCTACCGGCAAGCCAACCTGCCGTCTGCACTGCCGCATGTCACGGCCACTTGCCCCTTTGCGGCACTGGTCCGGTCGAGCGCGATCTGCACGCGGCTGGTGTAGGCGTGGCCGGCCAGGCCGCACCACAGCCGCTCGACGGGCAGGTTTTCACGCTTCTCGTTGAGAATCGCAAACGTCCCGGTTTTTGGATCGAACCACAGCTCGACACCGGCGCTCTTGCCAGGCGCCGCGGTGGCGATCGTGGCCGAATACCAGTGGGCGAAGTCGGCGTTGCAGGAAAGCGCCTCGCGCCCCGCATTCGAGATCGTCAGCGGCACGGGATCGAGCCCGTCGGTGCCGGTCCGCACAGTGATGTGCCGCAATTCAACCGCGTTGGCGAACGAGGTGAACGCCAGCGTTATCGGAAGGACATATCGCACAACCACCTTGCTTGAACTCCTGATATAATTGTTCAGGCAGTCTACCTCGCTTTTGCGCAATAACAATAAGAATATCTTGGGTCAACCGAACAGAGAGGGTAACATGTCTAAGTTTTTGAAGAGCAGCGTAAGTGCTGTTATATTGAGCGGCCTCTTGCTCGGCAACGCACTTGCCGCCGAGGTCAAGTCCATTGCCATCCTGACGCCGGAAGAAGGCACCGATTATGGCTGGAACCAGCAAGGTATCGACGCTGCCAAGGCGGCGGCGAAAGCTGCCGGTGTCGAGATAGTCGTGGCGCAGGGGCTCGGCTATGGCGACGTGCGGCCGACATTGCGGGAACTGGCGGCTGACGGCGCCAGCCTGCTTATCGCTCATGCCAGCGGCTACAACACCTCGGCTCCCGAAATCGCCAAGGAAACCAAGGTGCCGGTGGCGATCGTCGACACACCGACCGGTCTGGAGAAGGGCCTCGTCGCCGACTACACGCTGAGCGGTCACGAAGGCGCGTATCTTGCCGGCCGTCTAGCCGCCAAGATGTCGCGCTCCAAGTCGGTCGGCATCGTCGTGTCCGGCGAGCCTCCGTCGTGGAACTCGCAGTCGGCGGCGTTCGCGCAGGGCGTGAGGGCCGAGAGCCCGGACGTCAAGGTTACCTATGCTGTGATCGGGCCTGCCGCCTACAGCGATGCGGCCGGCGGCAAGCGCGTCACCGAAAGCGTGATCGCATCGGGCGCCGACATCATCTTCGGCCAGGGCAACGGCTCGAGCTTCGGCATGCTGCAGGCGGTCGAGACGACCAAGGCCGGGGATGGCGGCAAGGTCTATTTCATCGATGTCATCGGCGACAAGACGCCCATCGACAAAGGTTTCCTGCTGTCGTCGGTGGTCTGGAACATCGAGCCGGTCTATGCGGCGATGATCGCAGACCTGAAGGCCGACACGTTCGGCACGAAGAGCTACTCGATCGGCCTCAAGGACGATTCCGTCAAGCTTCTGAAGACCGCTGCGATCCCGGACAATATTTGGGCTGAGATCCAGGCGCTGCGCGAAGACGTCATTTCCGGCAAGACCAAGGTCGATCCGGTCTATGATGCAGCCGCCGTCAGGGCGCTGATGACCAGCGTCGCCCAGTAAGGCGATTAACAGCAGGCTGCCGGAGGGGCGATCCGTTCGCCCCTCCGGACCGATTTCATATTTTCAAGGCCTTGGCTTTTATGAGCAGTGCTTCCTCATTGTCGGTCGCTAAGCGCGATATCGTCGCGCTTGAAGGCGTCACCAAACGGTTCCCCGGCGTCGTCGCCAACGACAGCGTCGATCTGGAGATCCGTCCAGGTGAAGTGCATGTGCTGCTCGGCGAAAACGGCGCCGGAAAATCCACTTTGATCGGCATGCTGTCGGGCCTGCAGCAGCCGGACGAGGGGCGCATATTGGTCGACGGCGAGCCGACCGCGATCACTTCGCCCCGCCATGCACTGGCGCTCGGCATCGGAACCGTATTCCAGCACATGATGCTGGTGCCGACGCTGACGGTGGCGGAAAACCTGTTGCTCGGCGGACCGTGGTGGCAGCGCCCCAAGACCGAAGAATTGGAAGCGCGCGTCGCCGAGATCACCAGAACGCTCGGTATCACGGTAAAGCTGCATGCCAAGGTGTCCGAGCTTTCGCTCGGCGAACAGCAGCAGGTCGAGATCCTGCGCGCCATGGTGCGCAATAGCCGGCTTCTGATCCTCGACGAGTCGACCTCGATGCTGACGCCGAAAGGCATCGACGAGCTGGGCGCCTTGATGCGCCGTCTGGTCGAGCAGGGGTTGGCGATCGTCTTCATCACCCACAAGCTCAAGGAGGCGGCGGCCTTCGGCGACCGCATCTCGGTGCTGAAACTCGGCCGCAAGGTCGGCGAAATTCCTCCCGAGCGGTTTCGCGCGCTGGGCGAGCAGGCGATCATTTCGGAGATCGTCGAATTGATGTTCGGCAAGCAGAAGGACGACCCGGAAGCGGCAGAGCGTCCCGTTCGCACCATCCGTGCCGAAGCGGCTCCCTTGCTTGAAGTGCGTGATCTTGCGGTTGCGCCGACAGACGATGCACCGGGCCTGTCGTCGATTTCCTTCGACATCTGTCCAGGCGAGCTGCTGGGCATCGCCGGTATCGACGGCAATGGCCAGAAGCAACTGGCGGAGGCGTTGGCCGGCCAGCGTGCGACGGTGGGCGGTTCGGTGCGGCTGCAGGGAACGCCGATCGAGGCGCTGAGCGTCGGCGAACGCCGCCAGAAAGGCCTGCGTTACCTGACCGACGACCGGCTCGGCGAGGGCACGGTCGGGACCTTCCCGGTCTCGATCAATTTCTTCCTGAAGCAGGTTGGCGCGGCGCCCTTCTGGCGCAGAGGCGTCGAGCAGCGCGCCGAAATCGACAAGCGCGCGGCCCAACTGGTCCGCGAATATGACGTGCGCACGCCAAGCCTGAAAACGCCGGTCGCTCGGCTCTCTGGCGGCAATATCCAGAAGGTGCTGCTGGCGCGCGAACTCGCCGAAGGCGCAAAAGTGGTGATCTTCAACAAGCCAACCTATGGGCTCGATCTCGCCAACACATTGGCTTCGCGCCAGCGAATCCGCGATACGGCGGCTCGCGGCCTTGCCGTGCTGCTCATCTCCACCGATCTCGAAGAGTTGCTCAGCATGTGCGACCGCATCGCCGTCATCTCGAACGGGTCGCTCGTCGGCACCGTCGAGAATGCCGACGACGCCCGCACCAAGGTCGGTCGCTTGATGATCGGGCTTGCCGCATGAGCATCGACACCGCACCAGCCGCCGGCGCAACCGCCCTCGATGCCACGGCCGCGGTGGCGACGCGCCGCGACATCCAGCATCGGCTGCTGATGACCCTCGGCCCGATCCTGGCCGCGTTGATCATCGCCGGCTGCATCCTGCTTGCCGTCGGCGTCGACCCGCTTGCCTATTATGGCTTTGTCCTCAAGAGAGGGCTTTTATCGCCGCTCGGCATCCAACAGACGCTGACGCGCATGGCGCCGCTGCTGTTTCTTGCCGCCGGCCTGATCGTGGCTTTTCGCGCCGGCATGTGGAATCTCGGCGGTGATGGCCAGTTCCTGCTCGGCGCGGTAACGGCGGCGGCCAGCGCTCCGGTTCTCGTGGAGGTCATGCCGGCCTGGCTGGCGCTGATCTGCTCGTTCGTCATCGCCATGTTGGTCGCGATGATCTGGTCCCTGGTGCCGGCGCTGCTGCGCGCCTATCAGGGCGTCAACGAGATCATCACCACGCTGATGATGACGTTTCTGGGCACCTCGCTTGCCAACGTGCTGGTCAAGCTGATGTTTCGCGATCCGGGCACAACCGTGCCGCAGACCCGCACCTTGCCGGTCGAGGACCGGCTGCCGCGCCTGTTCGACACGACCATCACAAGCGGATTGCTTCTGGGACTGGTGGCGATCATCACCGTGCATCTGGTGATGACGCGCACGGCCTTCGGCCTGAAGTTGAGGATCGTCGGGGCTAACCCACGCGCGGCCATCCATGCGGGGCTCGGCGTGCCGAAGCTCACCATTGCCGTCTTCGCCATTTCGGCCGGGCTGGCCGGTCTTGCCGGCGCTGTCGATATCCTCGGCGTCCAGGGCAATGTGCGCGCGGACTGGAACCCCGCTTACGGGCTGGCTGTCATCCCCGTCGTGTTCCTCGCCCGCATGAACGGCTTTGCCGCCATCGGTTTCGTGTTCCTGCTTTCGGTGCTGTCGATCGGCGGCGAGAGCGCGGCCCGCCGGCTTGGCGTGCCCAACCATTTCACGCTGGTGCTCGTCTCCATCGTGCTGATCGTGCTCGCGCTCGCCGAATACATTGATCACCGCTATAACCAGTCGCGAAAGGCCTGAAGCCATGACCGGGCTGTTCAGCGAAGTCTTTCTCAGCGCGCTTTTGTTTGGCGCGGTCACCGCGGCGATCCCGCTGCTGCTGGCCGGCCTCGGCGAGCAGATGTCCGAAAAGGCCGGGGTGCTCAACATCGGCATCGAGGGCATGATGCTGGCCGGCGCCTATCTCGGCTTCGTCGGCGCCTTCTATTCCGGGTCGCTGTGGCTGGGCTTTCTCACCGGCGCCGGCGGCGGTGTCGCCGTGGCGCTGGTCATGGTGCTGCTTTGCGTGCGCATCGGGTTGAACCAGATCGTCATCGGCATTGCGCTGACCCTGGGACTCGAAGGTTTGACGGCACTGCTCCACCATTTTCAGTTCTCGCGCAGCTATCCCCGCTTGCCGGCGGTGGACGTGACGGTCATTCCGTTGCTGTCGGACATTCCGGTCATCGGGCCGGCGCTGTTCAGGCAGCATCTCATCGTCTATCTGGCGGTCGCGCTGGTTTTCGCCATGGGCTACATCTACCGGCGCACGCAGCTCGGCCTCAACCTGCAGGCTGCGGGCGACAAGCCGGCAGCCCTTGACGTTGCCGGCATCGACGTCGTGCGAACCCGCACCGTCGCCGTGCTGACGACCGGAGCGCTGGCCGGGCTTGGCGGCGCCTATCTTGCCAATGTCGGGGCCGGCCTGTTCATTCCTTTCATCACCAATGGCGCGGGCTTTCTCGGCATCGTGCTGGCCATGCTGGCGCGCGGTCGCCCGGTCTGGGTGCTGTTCGGCGCCTTGCTGTTCGGGGTCTGCCTGTCGCTGACGACGGCCATGCAGGTGGCCGGCATCAACATACCGACCGACATCATCCAGATGCTGCCGTACTTGGCGGTGATGGTCATGCTGGTGCTGTTTGGCCGGCGGGCCAGCCTGCCGGCGGCGCTCGGCATTCCATACGAGCGCGGGGCGCGCTGATCACAGGTTCACGCGCGGACGGGACCCGCGCCAAAAGAGGAGACAAAAATGTCGGATACCAAGGTCTACCTGCTCGATGGCGGCTCGCTCGTTCTCGACGGCTATCACGTGTTCTGGAATCGCGGCCCTGGTGGCGAAGTGCGCTTTCCCGTCTATTCGATCCTGATCGAGCATGCCGAGGGCCGGTTTCTCATCGACACCTGCTACGACTATGATCACGTGATGAAGGTGCTGCCTTTCGAAAAGCCGATCCAGGAAAAGCACCAGACCATTCCCGGCGCCCTGGCGCTGCTCGGCCTCGAGCCGAAGGATATCGACGTCGTCGTCAACTCGCATTTCCACTTCGACCATTGCGGCGGCAACAAGTATTTTCCGCATGCCAAGAAGATCTGCCACCGGACCGAGGTGCCGCAGGCCTGCAATCCCCAGCCTTTCGAGCATCTCGGCTATTCCGATCTGAGCTTTTCGGCGGAGGCCGCCGAAGCGCGTGGCGCGACTGCGCAATTGCTGGAGGGCACGACGCGGGCCAACTCGATCTTCGAAGGCATAGAGGGCGACGTCGAGCTTGCCAGGGGCGTCAAGCTGATCTCGACGCCGGGTCATTCGATCGGCCATTACAGCCTGCTGGTCGAGTTTCCCAAGCGCAAGCCGATCATGTTCACCATCGACGCGGCCTACACGCAGAAGAGCCTTGAAACGCTGTGCCAGGCGGCCTTCCACATCGACCCGGTGGCGGGCGTCAACTCGATGCGCAAGGTGAAGAAGCTGGCCGAGGATTATGGCGCCGAGCTGATGTATTCGCACGACATGGAAAACTTCAAAACCTATCGGACCGGCACGCAATTCTACGGCTGATCGCCACCGACCGGAGACAAGATCATGCGCTATTTCGAACACGCCGAACCGGTTATCACGCTCACAGCGGGACCGGTGAACGCCTATCCCGACGTGCTGCGCGGCCTCGGCCGCACGGTGCTCTACGATTACGACCCGGCGTTCCAGCTCTTTTACGAGCGTGTGGTCGACAAGGCGCAGAAGGCGATGCGGCTGTCGAATAAGCCGGTCATTCTTCATGGCGAGCCGGTGCTTGGCCTGGAGGCGGCCGCAGCCTCCCTGATCACGCCGGACGACGTCGTGCTCAACCTTGCTTCCGGTGTCTACGGCAAGGGGTTTGGCTATTGGGCGAAGCGCTATTCGCCGCATCTCATCGAAATCGAGGTGCCCTACAACGAGGCGATCGACCCGCAGGCGGTTGCGGCAATGCTGGAAGCGCATCCGGAAATCACCGTCGTTTCCGTCTGCCACCACGACACGCCGTCCGGCACTATCAATCCGATCGACGCGATCGGCGCGCTGGTTTCGACGCACGGCGCCTATCTGATCGTCGATGCCGTTTCGTCCTTCGGCGGCATGAGGACGCATCCAGAGGAATGCAAGGCCGATATCTATGTCACTGGCCCGAACAAATGCCTGGGTGCGCCTCCCGGCCTCACGATGATGGGCGTCAGCGAGCGGGCCTGGACCAAGATGAAGGCAAACCCGCTGGCGCCGAGCGCGTCGATGCTCAGCATCGTCGATTGGGAGCATGCGTGGTCGAAGGACAAGCCGTTTCCGTTCACGCCGTCCGTCGCGGAGATGAACGGGCTCGACGTCGCGCTCGACCTCTACCTCAACGAGGGAGCGGAGGCGGTGTGGGCGCGTCACGCGCTCACCGCCAAGGCCATGCGGGCGGGTGTCGCTGCCATGGGCCTGTCGATCTGGGCCGCAAGCGACAATATCGCGTCGCCGACCACGACCGCCGTCCGGACGCCAGAAGGCATCGACGAGACGGCGGTTCGCCAGGCCGCGCGCGCTCGTTACGGCGTGGTGTTTTCATCTGGCCGCGGCGAAACATTGGGCAAGCTGACACGCATCGGCCATATGGGCCCGACCGCCCAGCCGATCTATGCGGTCGCGGCGTTGACGGCACTTGGCGGCGCGATGAATTCCTTGGGCCAGAAACTCGCGGTCGGCAAAGGCATCGACGCGGCGCTGGCCGTTATCGACGCCGACACATGAACCAGAAAATCACCAGATCACAAATTGAGGGAGCGTTGTCATGACTGAACGACTGGCGGGAAAGACGGCCCTGGTTACCGGGGCCGCGCAAGGCATCGGAAAGGCTATCGCCGCGCGCTTGGCCGCCGATGGCGCGACGGTCATCGTCAGCGACATCAACGCGAAAGGCGCCGAAACGGCGGCCGCGTCGATCGGCGGAAAAGCGAAGGCGATTGCCGCCGACATCTCCGACCCTGCATCCGTCAAGGCGCTCTTCGCCGAGATCCAGGCGCTGACCGGGGGCATCGATATTCTGGTCAACAATGCCAGCATCGTGCCGTTCGTCGCCTGGGACGATGTCGATCTCGACCATTGGCGCAAGATCATCGACGTCAATCTGACCGGCACCTTCATCGTCAGCCGCGCAGGAACGGACCAGATGCGTGCAGCGGGCAAGGCCGGCCGGGTGATAAGCATCGCCTCCAACACTTTCTTTGCTGGCACGCCGAACATGGCAGCCTATGTCGCGGCCAAGGGCGGCGTCATAGGCTTCACCAGGGCGATGGCCACAGAACTCGGCAAATACAACATCACCGCCAACGCGGTGACGCCGGGCCTGATCGAGAGCGATGGCGTCAAGGCCAGCCCGCACAACGAGGCGTTCGGCTTCGTCGAGATGCTGCAGGCGATGAAAGGCAAAGGGCAGCCGGAACATATCGCCGATGTGGTGTCGTTCCTGGCCTCCGATGACGCGCGCTGGATCACCGGCCAGACGTTGAATGTCGACGCCGGGATGGTGCGCCACTAAAAGCGCGTCGCGTCTGAAAGGGTTCATGCGAAGCTCGTTAATCATATTTGTTCGCGCGAAACCGGAGATCCGATATGAAACCTCGGCCCGCAATTGGCGCACTGGCCGTTGTCTTCGCCTTGGTTGCCGGCCCGAACGAGGCAAGATCGCAGGAACGCGCATGTCGCAGTCCCGCTCCCATCGACACCATAAACGAGTTGTTCTCCGCGATCTTCGCCTGTTGGGAGCCACCGCCCGGAACCGCGGGCATGACCCTGACGCTGCAGTTCTCAATTCGCCGAAACGGCACACTTATCGGCAAGCCTCGCGCCACTTACTCCCGTCTCGGGAATGATGACGCCCTCAGCCGGGCCTTCGTGGCTTCGGTCCTCGATGCTCTCGACAAGGCTCTGCCACTGCCCGTTTCGGACAGCATGGGTGGAGCGATCGCAGGGCGCACGCTGTTCCCTCGCTTCACAGCGGCGAGTGGGCGTGCATGCTAAAGCGCGTCCGGCAATGTGCATTAGTGCATCGGCGCAACGGCCCTTGGTCACTTCGTATCTTGAGCCGAGGCAGAAGGGCGGGGGACGTCGCAATCCCAGGTGAACTATTGTGAATAGCGCTTGACCAACTCCGCCGGGGCATCGTACTTTGGATCCATGGATCCAAAGTCGATCTTTAGCGAACTCAAAGACGAGATTGAATCAGGTGAATTGGCACCGGGCTCTGTTCTCAAGCAGGAATCGATCGCCGAGCGTTTCGGGGTCAGCCGCCAGCCCGTCCGGCAGGCCTTGGACCGGTTACTCGGGAGTGGCTTGGCCGTGCGGCGTCCCGATCGAAGCGTGGCGGTAGCGATCCTCTCAGTACGGGAGGCGACTGAACTTTGCGAAGTTCGGGCTATTTTGGAGGTCGCTGCCTTGGAGCAGTCGGTGCCGGGGCTTCAGCCTTCCGCTTTGCGTAAGGCTGAGAGGCTCAACGACGAGTTGTTCGCGGAGTACGACCCGTCGCGGATTCTGGAGCTCGACCAACAGTTTCACCTAGCCCTGTACAGCGGTTGCACGAATACTCGATTGCTTGAGACCATCGGAGACCTTCGACGAGAATCCCGGCGGGCAACCCTCCACCAAGAGCGTGGCGCCCAGGAGCGAATTGATTTCTTCGAGGAACACGCGGCGATCATTGCCGCTTGTGCGAGGCGCGATTTCGACGCTGCGGCGCAGCATCTTCGCTGCCATCTGACCCAGACGACTGCAAGACTTCTTTCCGTTCCGACAAAGGATCAATCATGAAAATGACCGTCGAAGTGCACTGGGAGCGAGAAGGAGCGGTATTCACCGACAAGCGCTACAGCCGCGCGCACATCTGGCGCTTCGACGGAGGCCAGGTGGTGCCGGCATCCGCTTCGCCGCATATCGTTCCGCTTCCTTATTCAGTGGAAGCCAACGTCGATCCAGAGGAGGCTTACATCGCGGCGATTTCCAGCTGCCACATGTTGACCTTTCTCTCGATCGCGGCGCCCCGGGGGATCGTCGTGGAGAGCTATACCGACAAGGCGGTCGGCATGATGGAGAAGGTGGACGGACGATTGGTAGTCAGCCGCGTTGACCTCAATCCGACCATTGTCTACGCCGGGGAAACGCCAACCGCCGCGACAGAAGCGAAACTGCACCACTCGGCGCATGAACAGTGCTTCATTGCCAATTCCGTGAAGACGGAAATCCAGGTAGCCACCTGAGATATCCATTTACCGGCGCGATTGACAACCACAATTGGGTTTCGAACCTAGACCGGCGGGTTCTGCGGCTGGAAGAATTTGCCGCGCTCGGCGATCAGCACCATCACCAATGCGCCAAGCGACACGCTGCAGAATCCGGCGGCCAAGGGCGTCACCGTGCCGTTGAAGGCTTGGCCGATCAACGTGCCGAGCAGGCCGCCGAGGAAGGTCTGCATGAACCCCAGGATGGACGATGCCGTGCCGGCCAGTTGGCCGAGCGGCTCCATGGCGAGCGCGTTGAAATTTGCGCCGAGTGCGCCGAACGGGACCATCGCGCAGGCAAAGAAGGTAATGAAAAGCCAGAGCGGCATCTTCATTTGGATGGAAACGATCAGCCAGGCGAGGCTGATGGCCAGAAACAGGAGCAGCGCGCTCTGCGACAGGCGGCGCATGCCGATTCGGCCGACAAGGCGCGAATTCAGATAGTTCGAAAAGGCGAGCACGCCGGCTATCCCTGCGAAAATCACCGGGAACATCTCGCCGACGCCGAAGACGCCGACATAAATCTGCTGCGCCGAATTGATGAAGCCGAACATCGCGCCGAAGGCAAAAGTGCTGGCAAACGCATAGCAAAGTGCCATGCGATTGGTCAGCACGATGCGGAAGCCGCCAAGGATGGATGAGACCGTCAGCGGCCTGCGGTGTTCGGGATGGAGCGTTTCGGGCAGGCGCAGCATTGCCCACGCCGATACGATCAGCGCCCCGGCCGCCATGGTGATGAAGATCACGTGCCAGGTCGCGAACAGCATGATGAACTGGCCGATGCCGGGAGCCACCACCGGAATGGCCATGAACACCATGAAGATCAGCGACATGACTTCGGCCATGCGCCGGCCGTCGAACGTGTCGCGCACGATCGAGACGGCGATGACGCGTGTGGCCGCGGCGCCGATGCCTTGCACCACCCTGCACAGGATAAGGGTGGCGAATGTCGGCGCGACTGCCGCCGCCGCAGCCGCCGCGACGTAGATCACCAGTCCGACGACGAGTGGAGCACGGCGTCCAAAACGGTCAGAGATCGGTCCGAAGAAAAGCTGCCCGCCGCCAAAACCCAGGATGTAGGCGGCAATCACATACTGGCGGTGGTTTTCATTTTCCACGCCCAGCGAGGCGCCGATTTGCTGCAGCGCCGGCAGCATGATGTCGATGGCCAGCGAGTTGAGCGCCATCAATGCCGCGCACAGCGCGATGAATTCCCAGCGCGGAATAGGCAAGGTGCTTGCCTGTTGCGGCACTTGTGCATGCTGATCCACGGCAAAGTCCGATCTTCAAACGAAAAAGCGCCGGCGCGCCGGCGCATTCATTCGTCTTGTGCCCCGATAGCGGGGAGGTAGTCAGTTTACCGAGGTGGGGGCTGGCCCGGCGTCTAGCTCATGACCCCGAAAATCGGAATCGATTTTCGGAAAGGATCGTGCGCAAACAGAATTCAGGCGGCGCCTTTAACGCTCACGCCCTTTTCGACGAGGTACGTCTGCAGTTCGCCCGCCTGGAACATCTCGCGGATGATGTCGCAGCCGCCGACGAACTCACCCTTGACGTAGAGCTGAGGGATCGTCGGCCAGTTGGAGTATTCCTTGATACCTTGCCGCAGCTCGGCCGAGGTCAGCACGTCCACGCCCTTGTAGTCGGCCCCGATGTAGTCGAGGATCTGCACGACTTGACCAGAAAACCCGCATTGCGGGAAACCGGGCGTGCCCTTCATGAAAAGGACGACGTCGTTGCCCTTCACTTCGCTGTCGATGTAGTCGTTGATACCGCTCATAGAGAATCCTTTCATGCCCGCGGGAGTCGGGCTCGAAACATATCCTTTCAAATAAACCCATAGGTTGCCTGAAACAAGACGTTTGCCGCCTCGTCACGCAAATGGCGCAAAGGATGGCTTGATATTGGGCCAAGAGCATCGGCCAGCTATTTCCCCGGGAAGCGATGAAAAGGCGACATAGCGCGGCGATCCTGATTGGTGT
>NZ_RZTI01000077.1:0-28090 GCF_003997275.1 Mesorhizobium sp. M6A.T.Ce.TU.002.03.1.1 | reverse complement strand
TCTTTTGGGTCAAGGGTTCGGCGGCTTGGCTGGCATGTTGGGCCTGCTGCTTCAAGGTCTGCTGATCGGCGGCGCGATCATGTTGGCCATCCGCTTTTTCCGGTCGCAATCGGCACGCAACCAAGCGCCCGCCATGGCCGGTGTTCCGCGGAGCATGGGCAACTTCGGGCGAAACGCGGCAGGCCAGCCCGAGACGGGCAACGTGTCGTCTTTCCCCATTCCAGGCATCGGGTCTGGATTTGGCCGGACGGCTCAAGCCTCCGATGAAATCACAATGACGCCGGCCGACCTCGACACATTCCAGCAACGGTTGACGGAGGTTCAGGAAGCGTTCGGACGCGAAGATCATGCTGGCCTGCGCCGGCTGGCGACCCCCGAGATGGTGTCGTACCTGTCCGAGGAACTTGCCGATAATGCCAAAAAGGGCATCAGGAACGACGTGTCTGACGTCAGCCTGTTGGAGGCCGATATTGCGGAGAGCTGGCGGGAAGACGATCGCGACTACGCGACGGCTGCGCTGCGCTACGAGTCTCTCGACGTGATGCGCGATCGCGCCAGCGGCAAGATCGTCGCGGGCGAAGCCGGTCGGCCGACGGAAACGACCGAACTGTGGACCTTCACACGTCAGAACGGTGGCGACTGGAAGCTCGCAGCAATCCAGCAGCCTTAACCGATACGCTGCTGCCTCGGCCCATTCACGTCCTCTTGCGAGCCACGATGTAAGGGCGGTTGTCGCTGCCCTTCGTTGCGTGGCTTTCGGTGGCAAGAACGTCGAAGCCCGCGGCACAGATATGCTGGCTCAGGTCTGCCGCCCGAAAGACGCCTGCATAGGGTGCTTTGCCGATCGCGCGCATTGCGGGCAGCAAGGCAAGCCGGATGAGTGGGTTCATATCGCCGACGCAGGGTGTCTTGGAGATGAACAAGCCCTCCGCTGCAAGTAAGGCGTGGATGCGGCGCAGAGTGCCAGGCAGGTCGCGGACCATATGGAGATAGTTGAATCCCAGAACCGCGTTAAACTGCTCGTCGTCAGGCGCAAGCGCGTCTACGGTCGCGGTGCGGAAGACAAGCGCCGGGATGGGGCCAGCGGCGTGTCTCTCGTTGGCAATCGCGATCATTCCGGCGGAAATATCCGTCGCAAGATAGTTTTGAACATCGCCCGCGAGCCGGAGCGCGGTTGTTCCTGTTCCGCAACCCAGCTCCAGCACCCTGTCGCCTGGTCCCAACAGGGCGCGGGTCCGGTCCAGCGTGCGCTCATATCCGGCCTGATCCGCAATCGCGCCCATGGCGTATTTCCGTGAACTGCGGTCCCAGAAGCGGGCGTCGCTCGCTATGCTCATGATGGTTGCTCCTCAGATCGCGGCCTCGCCCTAATCCGCATTAAGTTCGGCATTAAGAATGATCTGAGGCGAGTCGTGTCCGCTCAAGTCAAGTCCCGCAGAAGCTCGTTCGGCTAGATGCGGTGATTGGGCAGTTATTTCGCAGAATAGCGTAGACTCGGCGGAACTGGCGGAGAGGGAGGGGTCCAACTGTCTGGGCATTAAGGTTTCCTCACAGATATCGCTCGCCGTTGGCGCGGTGCTCGAAACAGAGCCAGTGCGGCGTCTGCCTCGGCTTGGCAAAGCTCCATCCCGCATTCTTGGCGCAGCCGGGATGCTGGCACCGATGGCGTATAATGCCGGGGCGAGTGACGGGCTCCATCGCATCCGGACGGCGGATCAGTATGTCACTCATGCTATGATCCTTCCTTCTGAGCAGGAGGTGGACTAGCCACCTCTGCGAACAATGCGGAAAGCACGAGTTCATGCATGTCGAGACGCAAAACCCAACCGCTCGGGAACGGCAGGGCATTCGGGTTAGGCGGCTTGCCGAAAGGTTCGAATCCTGTCGGGTGCAGCATTGCCGCAGTTCGCTTGCCGACAACTATTCCTGCTGGAATTGACAGGGCCAATCTTCAGGCCTCGTCAAGCCAGAAGGCAACTCGGTCCGGGCGTCTCCGCAAGCCATGTTGAGCTGCCACTGGGACAGACCCGCCGAATTGGAAAGGTCGACGCCCTCGATACGGGTCAGAAAGAAAAAGGCGCGGTCAAAGTCTATCGACGCGGTGAACGTCGCTCCTCGGAAATCCGCCCGTGCGAGATTGGCAAACGAGAAGCGGCTGCCGCTGATATCGGCGTTATGGAACTGCGCACGCCCCAATTCTGCCTTTGTGAAATCAACGTTGGTCAGATTGGCGTCCTGGAAATTCGAGCGCTGCATTTCCGCGCTCGCAAACACAGCGCCCTGCGCGTCCATACGGCTGAAGTCGGTCCTGTAGGCCTCGATTCTGTCGAACCGGGCGCCTTTGGCGGTCGAGTCGGCCAGGGAAGCACGCACAAGCGTTGCCTTCTCAAGATTTGCCCCAAGGAGATTGCTGTTCCTGAGGTCGGTCGAAGTGAAATCAACACCGAACAGGTTCGCCCCGCTCAGGTCCTGTCCTTCTAGGATGAGAAGCTTCTTGTCACACTCGTGCCAATTGACGCCAGGCGTCGCGGCTGCGTGGCAATTGTGAGCAGCAGTGGCGTTCTGCCAAGCAAACATAGTGCAAACCGCTAGAACCAGGCCGGATGCGGCGTAAGCTCTGGTTCGCCTCAAAGTCATTGTTGCTGAACCTCTGCTACTCGCCGACACTCAACCTGACCACATCTGCTGACATTCGAGAGTGCTCCTCGTCTACACCACCGTCAACCCGGGAGCAGAGGACATGGCGACGGTCGCCGCAGATGCGCAGCGGACGTCAACAATGGGGAGCCTGCTCGGGTGCTGACCGCCACCGCCGGCGTCCGCTGCCGACAAGCGTGAATCCGCTTGGGTCCGCACCGATCGGTACTTCCCGACGGCGAGGTTGACCCGGCACGGGGGCTAGTCGCGTACCCTCATTCCGCTGTCGCATGAACCCCACGACTTCGCTTAGCGAGGCCGAAGTTGATCTCTGCCATCTATCAGGTCGAGGCATGAACCCCGCATATTTGTGTCGTAAGCTGACGTGCCGCGAATACGCCGTTCTCGGTAGGCGGGCTTTATGGCGGCGCGCAACCTATTCTTTGATTTTTATTAATGTAAACAATGCCATATGGCGGAGAGGGAGGGATTCGAACCCCCGATGGGCTTGCACCCATGCCGCATTTCGAGTGCGGTGCATTCGACCACTCTGCCACCTCTCCGCGGTCATGGTCCGCCGTTGCCGGCGCGGCGCACTAGATAACGGCTGGGCGGCCAGGTTACAAGGGCCAATCTGCCCGACGATCCGGCTTCTTGTCAGGTCGCGCGCTTAGCTTGAATGCGTTCGCGGCTCGCTGGCTGACTGCTCGCCTTGACTCGCGCCGAACCTTCGGTTAGGGACAGCGCGCAATCGGCGTGGAGGGTTCTTCCGCGCCGCTTGTTTTTTGAACCCGCAGACTGACAAAAAGACGGCCGAACCGCCTGAAGCGGTTCATCAAGGCCGACCGAACAGCGAAAGGCAAAAAATGTTCGCAGTCATCAAAACGGGCGGCAAGCAGTATCGCGTCGCCGCCAACGATCTCCTGAAGATCGAAAAAGTCGAAGGCCAGGTCGGCGATATCGTCGAGATCGGCCACGTGCTCGCGCATGGCGAGGGCGAGAATGTCACGTTCGGCGCGCCGTTCGTCGACGGCGCCTTGGTCACCGCCGAAGTCGTCGAACAGGGCAAGAACCGCACCGTCATCGCCTTTAAGAAGCGCCGCCGGCAGAATTCGCGCCGCAAGATCGGCCATCGCCAGCTTTTGACCACCGTGCGGATCGCCGAGATCCTGCTGGATGGTGCCAAGCCGACGAAGAAGGCCGCGGCCAAGACCGAGGCAAAGGCTGCTCCGAAGAAGGAAGCCAAGGCAGAAGCTGCGCCGAAGGAAGCCGAGGCCAAGGCAACCGAAACCGCCGCTCCGCTGTTCAAGGCGCCGAAGGGCGAGCCGGACGATCTGACCGTGATCAAGGGCATCGGCCCGGTCGCGGCCGGCCAGTTGAACGAACAGGGCATCACGACGTTCGCCCAGATCGCCAAGCTGTCCGACAAGGATGTCGCCAAGATCGACGAGCATATGCCGTTCAGCGCCGACCAGATCACGGACTGGCGCGAGCAGGCCAAGGAATTGGCGAAGAAGTAAAGCAAGCCGGCGCAATCGTCGCCGGATCGGACTTGAAACGGAACGCGAACGCGTTCATAAGACCTTTTAGGCGCCCCTGCGGCGCATCGGAGTTAGTTAGATGGCACACAAGAAAGCTGGCGGTTCGTCGCGCAATGGTCGCGACTCGCATTCCAAGCGGCTCGGCGTGAAGAAGTTTGGCGGCGAAGCCGTGATTCCGGGCAACATCATTATTCGTCAGCGCGGCACGACGTGGCATCCCGGCGTCAATGTCGGCATTGGCACGGATCACACGCTGTTTGCGCTCGAAGCTGGCGCAGTCACCTTCAACAAAAAAGCCAATGGCCGAACCTACGTATCGGTGAACCCGATGACGAAGGCCGCGGAGTAGCCGGTTCCGTACGAGAACACCGGCACCCATCTCGGGAACCGGTGTCTGGCCAAGCCAGGAAATGGATCAGGGGAGATGGGTTTCCATCTCCCCTTTTTCTTGTGCCTGGAGGACTGACATGGTTGCCGAAGCGGAAGACACAGACGGTGAAAGTTACGCGATAGATTGCCCGGTCGTGATGACCGAGCGGCTGGTGCTGCGGGCGCCGCGCGAAAGCGATATCGAGCAATTGGTGGTGCTCGCCGACAACCGCCATGTCGCCGAAATGCTGGCCCGCATGCCGCACCCCTATGGTGAGGCCGAGGCGCGTGCTTTCCTCGCGATGACGGCCTCGCGCCGGGCCGGGATTGCCTATGCCTTGACGCTGGCCGGGACCGAAACCTTCGTCGGTTGCGCCGGCCTCAACACCACCGATCGCGGGCTGGAGCTCGGCTACTGGATCGGCGAGCCCTACTGGAAGCGCGGCTATGCGACGGAGGCAGCGCACGCGCTGGTCGACCTCGCCTTCCAGAAGACGGCGATCCAGGTGCTGCATGCCTCGACGCGGGTCATCAATCCGGCCTCGCGCCGGGTCATCCACAAATGCGGCTTCCAATATGCCGGCCAGGGCATGCTGAACTCGATCGTCGCCGGCCAGGTGCCCGTCGAGCGCTATCGTCTCGACCGCAAGACCTGGACCAGCCTCAGGAACTGGGTGCATTTTTGAGGCGCGTTGATATTCAGGTGAGGCCGGCCTGCGAATGGCGGCTTCCTGCGCTTCCGGTGCTCACGTACTCTATGTACGCTCCGCTCCGGTTCTCGGAAGCCACCACTCTCGGCACGGCCTGCCCTGAATCTCAACACACCTCGGCGCATGGCCTCGAACCAAAGGTTCCGAAAGAATCATTGTGAATTCAAAAAGTCAGTTGCGAACCAAACTCGGGGTCAGGCCATCTCGACCCAGACCGGCAGGTGGTCAGAGCCGACCGCTTGCCGGTCGACCCACAGGGCCTTCGGCGATTTGGCGAGCGAGGCGCTGGTAAAGACATAGTCGATGCGCTTGTGGCGGCTGGCGTCGTCAGGCCGCTTGGGGTCGACCCAGGTGACGAGATCGGGGCTTGCGGTGGCAAGACGCAAGGCAACATCGACGGCAAGATCGGCGGTCACAGGCATGCCGAATTCGTGATCCGGGCGGCCGGCGAGTTCGACATATTCCGGCGATCCGGACAGCATGTTGAAGTCGCCCATGACGACGAAGGCTTCGGGACAAGGCAGGTCCGGCAGGCCGACTTCGGCGACGCCGGACAGCGCGCCGCCCTCGATCGCATAGTTCAACAGGCGCTGGCGCAGAAACCGGATCTGGCTCAAGCGTTCGAGCGGGCTGCGATGGTCGAGATGGGTGGAATAGAAGCGGATGAAACCAAGCGGCGTCTCGATCAGCGCCTCCAGCGCGCCGCGCTGGAAATTCATCAGTTCGAAACTGCGGCTGCGCGGCAAGAGGAGATTGCGCGACAGATGAACAGGCGTTTTCGACAGCACCATATTGCCGAGCTGGAAGGTGGTCGTGATGGCGCGGCCGTTTTCCAGGCGCGAGCCGACATTGGCCTCGAAATTGCTGCCGTAGACGGCGAAGTATTCGGGCAACGCCTTGGCGAGCTCGGCCACCATGTCGCGCCCGCCATTGTTGGGGTTGTTGCGCGAGACCTCCTGCAGCGCGATCACGTCGGCGCCGCGCACGGCGTCAGCAATGCGGCCGACATCGTAGCGGCCGTCGAGACCGACGCCGTAGTGGATGTTGTAGGTTACGAGCTTCATTGCGACTCCGGCCATGTTCATAAACAGCCTCGCCCTTCGCCCCGCCTTGGTTTAGAGCAGTGCCAAAGGTTTAGAGCAATGCCGCAAGGCCAATAACAGAAACTCAGCAATCCGATGAAATTTCTCGATCAAGCCAAGGTTTATATCCGCTCCGGCGACGGCGGCGCCGGTTCGGTGTCGTTCCGGCGCGAAAAATTCATCGAGTTCGGCGGTCCCGACGGTGGCGACGGCGGCCGCGGCGGTGATGTCTGGGTGGAGGCGGTCAATGGGCTGAACACGCTGATCGACTATCGCTACCAGCAGCATTTCAAGGCCAAGACCGGCACGCACGGCATGGGCCGCAACATGACCGGCGCCAAGGGCGCCGACGTGACGCTGAAAGTGCCGGCGGGAACGCAGGTCTTTGCCGAGGACAACGAGACGCTGATCTGCGACATGACGGTGGTCGGCCAGCGCTTCCTGCTTGCCAAGGGCGGCAATGGCGGCTTCGGCAACCAGCATTTCAAGACCTCGACCAACCAGGCGCCCCGCCGCGCCAACCCCGGACTGCCGGGCGAAGAGCTCAACATCTGGCTCAGGCTCAAGCTGATCGCCGATGCCGGCCTGGTCGGCCTGCCCAATGCCGGCAAGTCGACTTTTCTGGCTGCCGTGACCGCGGCCAAGCCGAAGATCGCCGATTATCCCTTCACCACGCTGCATCCGGGCCTCGGTGTGGCCCGCATCGACGGGCGCGAATTCGTCATCGCCGACGTTCCCGGCCTGATCGAAGGCGCGCATGAAGGCGTCGGCATCGGCGACCGTTTCCTCGGACATGTCGAACGCACGCGCGTCCTTCTGCACCTCGTCTCCGCACAGGAAGAAAATCCGGGGAAGGCTTACAAGACCGTGCGCACCGAACTCGATGCCTATGGCCATGGACTGATCGAGAAGGTCGAGATCGTAGCACTTTCCCAAGTCGACACGCTCGATGCCGACGCCCGCAGGAAGAAGGTCGCTTCGCTGAAACGCGCCGCCGGCCGCGCGCCGATGCTTTTGTCCGCGGTCACTGGCGAAGGCGTCGAAGCCGTTCTGCGCGCGCTGATGGCGGTGGTGGCCGAGGCACGCGAAGCTGTCGCCACGCCGGTCGAGACGCGCTGGAACAAATAGCGATGACCGCGCAGTCGCTGAGAAAATACCGGCGCATCACCGTCAAGATCGGCTCGGCGCTGCTTGTCGACCGCACGACGGGCCTGAAGCGCGACTGGCTGGCCTCGCTTGCCGACGACATCGCCGTGCTGGCTGAAGGCGGCGCCGAAATCCTCGTCGTGTCGTCCGGCGCCATCGCGCTGGGCCGCACCATTCTCGGCCTCGGCAAGCGGGCACTGAAGCTCGAGGAGAGCCAGGCGGCGGCTGCCGTCGGGCAGATTGCGCTGGCTGGCGCCTGGTCGGATGCGCTCGGCAAGGGCGGCCTGAAATCGGGCCAGATCCTGCTGACGCTCGGCGACACCGAAGAGCGCCGCCGCTATCTCAATGCGCGGGCGACGATCTCGACGCTGCTCAAGATGAAGGCGGTGCCGGTCATCAACGAGAACGACACGGTGGCGACCTCCGAAATCCGCTATGGCGACAATGATCGGCTGGCGGCGCGCGTCGCAACGATGATGGGCGCCGACCTCCTGGTGCTGCTCTCCGACATTGACGGGCTGTATACGGCGCCGCCGGCCAAAGACCCTGGCGCAAAGTTCATTCCGGTCGTCGACCGCATCACCCCTGATATCGAGGCAATGGCCGGTGCGGCGGCGTCCGAATTGTCGCGCGGCGGCATGCGGACAAAACTCGACGCCGGCAAGATCGCCACCGCCGCCGGCACCGCCATGATCATCACATCAGGCACGAGACTGTCGCCGCTGATGGCGATCGAGCGGGGCGAGCGGGCGACTTTCTTCCGTCCGAGCGCCAATCCGGTCAAGGGCTACAAAACATGGATCGCCGGGCAGCTCGAGCCGGCTGGCCGGCTGACTGTCGACGCCGGCGCCATCGGTGCGCTGCTGTCGGGCAAGTCGCTGCTGCCGGCCGGCGTCAAGCTGGTCAGCGGCAATTTCTCGCGCGGCGACACGGTGGCGATCCTGTCGCCCGAGGGCCGCGAGATCGCGCGCGGACTGGTTGCCTACGATGCCGCCGATGCCGTAAGGATCGCTGGCTTGAAGACAGCCGAGATCGAAACGGTGCTTGGCTACGAAGCGCGATCGGCGATGATCCACCGCGACGACCTTGTGGTGAGCGGCGCGGCCGACGGAGATGCGGCCCGCCATTGACGGCGCGCTACTGGTCAGGCTCACGCGGCCATTTGGGTGGGTTGCGATATCGATCCTGAAAGTCCTGGTATATCTTCAGAAGCTCGCTGCAACCTCCCAACTCCGCTTCGATGCCAGCCCTGGCACGTCGATCCACTTCGGCTTGGGGAACATCCTTGTCGTCTCCGACGACGAGATCACGGATGAGCGCGTCAGTCGTCATTGCTTCTGCCCCTTTTTCCTCTTCCATCCTTTTTTTGAATTCTGCCTCAAGCCGAGAGCGCGGCCCACATCCATGCAGCTCTTCAATAACGACGTCGATCTGGGAAAGCGGTGTCGGTGACGCGCCGCAATAGCGCTCAGCAAGTGCGAGGGACATCATCGAGCTTACCATAGTCATGGCCTTGCCGTCGGGGCTCTCGCCGGGTTCAAACTTGTCGTCGCAGTAGTCGGCGGCACGGAGGCCTGTTGGTATGAGCATCGCGCCGAGAGCAACGAGGATTATGACTCTCTTCATTCTGCTTCCTCAAATTTACGGCCATTGCCGCGAAGGCCGGCCGCGTGTAAATCCACCAGCTTCACTGGATCGGTCAAATGCTGAACAAACACCAAGGCGATGATGTAGCCAGTTTGATGGCACGGATAGGCCGCAGGGCGCGCGCTGCCGCCCGACCGCTGGCCATCGCCACGACCGCCGCCAAGAACGCCGCGCTTGTCGCCATGGCGGAGGCGATTGTCCGTCGCGAGCAGGATATTCTCGACGCCAACGCCATCGACATCTCGAATGGCCATGAGTCGGGGCTTTCCGCCTCCTTCATGGACCGGCTGAAGCTCGATGCCGCCCGCATCCGCGCCATGGCTGACGGCATCCGCGAGATCGCCGAACTCAGTGATCCGGTCGGCGATGTCATTGCCGAATGGGACCGCCCGAATGGGCTGCATATCGAACGCGTTCGCACGCCGCTCGGCGTCGTTGGCGTCATCTATGAGAGCCGGCCGAACGTGACGGCCGATGCCGGCGCACTTTGCCTGAAAGCCGGCAGTCCGGTGATCCTGCGCGGCGGCTCGGATTCGCTCAACTCCTCGGCGGCGATCCATGCCTGCCTGGTCGAGGGGCTGAAGACGGCCGGTCTGCCGCAGGACGCCATCCAGCTGGTGCCGACCACCGACCGCGCCGCCGTCGGCGAAATGCTGAAGGGCCTCGGCGGCAATCTCGACGTGATCATTCCGCGCGGTGGTCGCAGCCTGGTCGAGCGTGTGCAGAACGAAGCTCGGGTGCCGGTCTTTGCCCATCTCGAAGGCATCTGCCATCTCTATGTCGACCGTTCGGCCGATCTCGACATGGCGGTCAAGATCGCCGTCAATGCGAAGATGCGGCGCACCGGTGTCTGTGGTGCGGCCGAAACGCTTTTGGTCGACCGTGCCGTCGCTTCCACCCATCTGGTGCCGATCCTTGACGCGTTGCGCGCGGCTGGATGCGAGATCCATGCCGACGCCGAAGTGCTGAAGCTGTTCTTCGACGCCAGTCCGGCGACCGACGCCGACTGGATTACCGAATATCTCGACGCGATCATCGCAGTGAGGCTGGTCGATGGCGTTGCGGGCGCGATCGAGCATGTCGAGACGTTCTCCTCGCACCACACCGAGGCGATCGTCGCCGAGGATGCCGGTGCAGTCGAACGTTTCTTCAACGAGATTGATTCGGCGATCCTTCTGCACAATGCCTCGACTCAATTCGCCGATGGCGGCGAATTCGGCATGGGCGCCGAGATCGGCATCGCCACCGGCAAAATGCATGCGCGCGGCCCGGTCGGTGTCGAGCAATTGACCTCGTTCAAATACCGCGTGCGCGGAACGGGACAGGTGCGGCCTTGACGCTACTTGCTCGAAGAACCTGAAGCTTTGCGCCCAGCCACCCCCCTCTGTCCTGCCGGACATCTCCCCCTCAAGGGGGGAGATTGCCTGTCATTTCTGATTTCGCCAATCGCCGGTGCTGCAAGATTTGCGCCTGCGATGAAGCCGCCAATCTCCCCCCTTGAGGGGGAGATGTCCGGCAGGACAGAGGGGGGCGCCTGACGCATGCTTTCCTCGCCCGAGCATCCCGCTCCCTCCCGCTACCTCAAAATGCCGCATGCCGAAAAGGGCCTGGCCGTCGGGCTGTTCGGCGGCTCGTTCAATCCCGCCCATGCCGGCCATGGCCTGGTCGCCGAGATCGCGCTCAGACGTCTGGCGCTCGATCAGTTGTGGTGGATGGTGACGCCCGGCAATCCGCTCAAGAACAAGCGGGAACTGACGCCGCTGACTGAGCGGCTCCGCCTATCCGAGCAGATCGCCAGGAACCCGAAGATCAAGGTCACCGCCTTCGAGGCCGCGCATCACGTCCGCTTCACCGCCGACACGCTGGCGCTAGTCAAGGCGCGCAATCCCGGCGTCGACTTCGTCTGGATCATGGGCGCCGACAGTCTGCGCGACTTCCACCGCTGGCAGCGCTGGCGCCAGATCGTCATGACGTTCCCGATCGCGGTGATCGACCGCCCTGGCGCGACGCTGTCCTTCCTGTCCTCGGTCGTTGCCAAGACCTTCGATTATGCACGTGTCGACGAGGGCGACGCGCCGCGGCTCGCCCGCATGAAGGCGCCGGCCTGGACCTTCATCCACGGCCCGCGCTCGTCGCTGTCGTCGACCGCGATCCGCAACATGGCGAAGGGCTGAGCCTGCACGGACCTCCCTTCTCCACAAGCAGAGGAGGCAAGTCCGGCCATGTCGCATTTGCGGCTGCTTTTCCCCGATCCGTGGGCGATCCTGCGCGCGCATGGCGATTCTCGAGCAAAACCAGACCAGACGCGATCCGGCGCAAGGCAGCCCGCCAACCCCGGCGATCGCCATCGCCAGCGTCGTCCTGTCGATGGCGCTGGTTGCGGTCGGTAACGGACTGATGTTCGCCTATATCCCGGTCCGGCTCGGCGCCGAGGGCTTCGATCCGACCTGGGCCGGGCTGATCGTCACCGGCCTTTCGGCCGGCGGCCTGGCAGGCTGCATCCTGACCGGTCCGCTGGTGCGGCGCGTCGGCCATGCTCGCGCGTTCATGGTGCTGTCGGCGCTGATCGTGCTGTCGAACGCCGCCGTCGGGGCCGGGCCGCACCCGCTGTCGTGGATCGCGGCACGCGCGCTCTATGGTTTTGCCATATGCGGCTTGTTCATCGTCGCGCAAAGCTGGCTGAACGACGTCATTGCCAACGCCATACGCGGCAGGGTCATGGCCTTCTTCTACGTCGCCTATGTCGCTGGGCTCGGTGTCGGCTACGCCACACTGGCGCTGATCGATGTAAGGGCTGCGGACGCGCCGCTGATCGGCATCGCCTTCACCGCGCTGTCGATCCTCCCCGTCGGGCTGACGCGGCTCGCCCAGCCACCGCCGCCGCAGGCGGCGTCCGTCGCGCTTGGCCGGGCCTGGCGGATTTCGCCGGTCGGCGTCGCCGGCATGCTTGCCGTCGGCGGCCTGTCGATGACGATTTCGGGCTTCGCGCCGATCCATGCCACGGCCAAGGGCTACAGCCAGGCAGATGTGGCACTGCTTTTGTCGGCGATGCCGGTCGGCACATTGATCCTGCAAATTCCGCTCGGATGGATTTCCGACCGCACCGACCGGCGCTTTGTGCTGGTCGCCGCTTCGGCGCTTGCCTTGGTGGCGGGCCTGTTCGCGCTGGGCTTCGACGGCGGTGCGCTGGCGGCGCTGGTCGTCATCTATGTGGTCTGGGACGGCGCGTCGGAATCGATCTATTCGCTGGCCAGCGCGCATGCCGCCGACCGCGCCGGCAAGGACGACATGGTGGCGCTGTCCAGCTCGCTTCTGTTTGCATGGTCGCTGTCCGGCTTCATCGTGCCCGGCATCGTGACCGGGCTTTCCGCTGTCTATGGAACCCAGGCCTTCATCTATGTGGCCATCGTCATAGCCGCTGTCTTTTGCCTGTTCGTGCTGTGGCGTGTGGTGGCGATGGCGCCTGTTCCCGCCGCCGAGACCGGCAATTTCGCGCCGATGAGCGCGCAGGCGCCGTTGCCGGTGGATCTTGCCTTTCCGTCCGAAGAACAGCGCCGCGCGGACAAATAGGCCTACGCTGGGAATTGATCATCTCACTGTCTGGTGGCGGTTTCCTGTCGTGGCGCTTCCGGTGGTGGCGCGGGTATAGAAATGCCTTCGCTGTCGAAAGCCTGCTTGGCGCGTTTGGTGAGATCGATCTGGGTGGCGAAGAAATCCGCAGCCGAGGTCCAGTAGCGTAAGGTGATGGCGACGTTGCTGTCGCCGACGGTCGCCACAAACGCAATCGGCGCCGGCTCCCGCCTGACGCGCCGCTCGGCGGCGGCGACGCCAAGCATGGTCTTCTGCGCGAGATCGATATCGTTCCAGGAACCGATGGTCAGCGTGATGTCGCCACGGCGGGCACCGTTGCGTGTATAGTTGCGGACAGGCTGGTTCCACAGCGTCGAATTGGGGGCGAGGACGTAGACGCCCTCGACCGTTCTCAGCGTGGTGGCGAACAGGCCGACTTCCTCGATGGTCCCGGCGATGGCGCCGACCTCGACATATTCGCCGATGCGGAATGGCCGTAGCGCCAGCAGCATGATGCCGGCGGCAATGTTCTGCAGCGTGCCCTGCAGCGCCAGGCCGATGGCCAAGCCGATGGCGCCGATGGCGGCAATGATCGAGGCCGTCTGGACGCCGAACTGGCCGAGCACCATGATAACGACGAGGATCAGTATGGCGTAGCGGGCGATCCTCGAGAAGAAGTGGCGCAGCGTCACGTCGAAGCCATGGATATGGCCGAGGCCGGCATAGATCGAGCGCTGCGCGAGGCCGGCGACGATATAGCCGAGGACCAGCAGGATGACGGCGCCGATGGCCGAGAATGAGTACGAGACGATCAGCGCGCTGAGCTGCGCAAGGCCGGCCTGCACGGTGTCAACGGCGTTCTCAGGGTCGATAGGCATGGCGGGAATCCGATTGGTCAATGCGCCGATAACCCCAGCAAGGCGGCAAGAGTTCCGATTTTTCTTCTGCGGAACCGGAAGAAACGGCACTTCGTGGACCACGGCTGGGTTGCCGTCTTGAAACTGCAACCCAACTCTGCCTATCTAAGGAGTGTCACCTGCTTTGAAGGGTGATTTGGTTGTTCTTGCTGCGAAAGGAAATACACTGAGAACAGCACTGCGGAAGAAGGCCGACATCGTGCCTTCGCCGGCCGGGATCAGCGTAAACGACGCCGTGTCCCGCGCCATCAACACAGTCCTTGTCAGTCTGGAAGACTCCAAGGCCGAAAACATCGTCTCAATCGACATTCAGGGAAAATCGAGCCTCGGTGACTATATGGTCATCGCGTCCGGCCGATCGCACCGTCATGTCTCGGCTGTCGCCGATCATCTCCTCAAGGCGCTCAAGGATGCCGGCCTCGGCACGGCGCGCGTCGAGGGACTGGCCGGCGCCGACTGGGTCCTGATCGATTCGGGCGATATTATCGTCCATGTCTTCCGTCCCGAAGTCCGCGACTTCTACAATCTCGAAAAGATGTGGCAAGCGCCGGACCTCGAGGAAGAGACCCTCCACTGAGCCGTAATTTGATTGATGCATGTCGTTTCCAAAAACCGGTGACCACTTTTGGTGACATGCATTAGCGGCTCTTCGAGGCAGGGATGAAAATTACAGTTCATGCCGTGGGCCGGATGAAAGCCGGCCCCGAGAAGCAGCTCGCCGACCGATATTTCGAGCGCTTCGCCAAGAGCGGGCCGGCCGTGGGTCTCGAATTCTCAGGTGTGGTCGAGATTCCGGAGGGCCGCGCCCAGACCGCCAACGAGCGCCGGCGCGAGGAAGGCCAGAAACTGCAGGCGCAGTTGCAGCCTGGTACCGCGCTCATGCTGCTCGACGAGCGCGGCAAGAACTTTTCCTCCGAGGATTTCGCCGGCCGCATCGGCCTGTTGCGTGATGGCGGCCGCAAGGCGCTTATCATCGCCATCGGCGGTGCCGACGGTCACGACCAGTCGCTGCGCGATCAGGCCGATCTGATGGTGTCGTTCGGCGCGCTGACATGGCCGCACCAACTGGTCCGTGTCATGTTGGGCGAGCAGCTTTACCGGACGGCCACGATCCTGTCCGGCCATCCCTATCATCGCTCGTGAGCTTTGCAGGTTCCCACCCGAAACCGGTGGATTGGCGTGAGCCGCCCGGATTTTCGCCTCAATGCGTCACGAGGCTGTTTGCGGTCGGCAGGGCTCTCGAACATGGTTGATGGTTCGTTAACGAAGCCACACATAGAGTCGGGCTTCAATGTCTGAAGGTTGGAAATCGCGAACGGGCTTTTGGCGCGCACGCTGCGGCTTGGCAGCGGCGGCGCTCGTGCTGTCGTTCAGTGCCTCGCGGGCGCAGAACAGGCTCGACATGACGCCTGATCCGGACCAAAGCCGCGCCGAATACGAACGGGTGTCGAAGGAGATCACGCTTTCGTCCGAGCGGCTGGCCAAGCTCGCCGCCGACATGGCGACCGTCAAGAAGGATCATGCCTCGATCACCGCGGCGCTGATCCAGTCGGCGATGACCGAGCAGAAACTTGGTCAGGACATCGAGGACATCGGCGCCAAGCTGGAAGGGCTGAAAGGCGAGGAGCAGAAAATCCGCGCGTCGCTGGCCGCTAGACGCGACGTTTTGGCCGAGGTGCTGGCCGCGCTGCAGCGCATGGGGCTCAATCCGCCGCCGGCCATCCTGGTCAAGCCGGAAGACGCGCTGTCGTCGGTACGCAGCGCCATCCTGCTCGGCGCCGTGGTGCCGGAACTGCGCCAGCAGACCGAGATACTGGTGGCGGACCTCAAGGAGCAGTCGCGGGTGACGGCCTCGATCGAGGCGGAGAGGGCGCGGCTGACGGCGGCAGTCGGCGAGCAGACGGCGGAAAAGAAGCGGCTCGGCATGCTACTTGAAGCCAAGCAGAAGCTTGAGGCCGAGACGCAAACGGCGCTGGCCGAGGAAAAGCAGCGATCCGCAGCACTGGCGGCCAAGGCCGGCAGCCTGAAGGAACTGATCGCCTCGCTCGAGGCCGACAAGGCCCGCAAGGCGGCCAATGCGGCGAAGGCAGCGGAGCAGAAGACCGCGGATGCCGACAAGGCCCCGACACAGGAGGGCCCGGCACAGACGGCCCCAGCACAGACGGAACTGGCGGCGTTGCCTGTTCCGGAAGCCAACCGGCTCACCGCCGCTGCACCGTTTTCGGCGCTTCAAGGGCAGATCGCACTGCCCGTCACCGGCAAGATCAAGCGGCGGTTCGGGGCCAGCGACGGTAACGGCGCAGTGATGCTCGGTGACATGGTTGCGACACAATCGGGAGCCATCGTTACCGCGCCAGCGGACGGAAATGTGCTTTATGCGGGACCTTTTCGCTCCTATGGTCAACTCTTGATCCTGAATGCGGGTGACGGCTATCATGTCGTTCTGGCGGGGATGAGCAGAATCAGCGTCGCGTCTGGCCAGTCGGTGCTCGCAGGAGAGCCGGTCGGCGCGATGGGAGAGGCCCGGGTGGCGAGCACCTCGGCGTCGAAGAATGGAAATGCCACGCCGGAGCTCTATGTTGAGTTCCGCAAGGATGGAAAACCCGTCGATCCGACCCCATGGTGGGCGGATCGTTTGTCTGGAAGGACGTGAGATGATGCGGAAACTGTCGCTTCTGTTTGCCGGTGCGCTGATGGGCGCATCCGCGATGAGCCTGGTCTATGGCGCGCCCGGCTCGACGGCGAACGCTGCGGGCTCCGAGACCTATAAGCAACTGGCGATCTTCGGTGACATCTTCGAGCGGGTGCGGGCGCAGTATGTGACGCCGCCCGACGACAAGTCGCTGGTCGAAAACGCCATCAACGGCATGCTTACGTCGCTAGACCCGCACTCCTCGTATATGAACGCCGAAGAGGCGCAGGACATGCGCGTGCAGACCAAGGGCGAGTTCGGCGGCCTCGGCATCGAGGTCACGATGGAGAACGACCTGGTCAAGGTGATCACGCCGATCGACGATACGCCGGCCGCCAAGGCGGGCGTGCTTGCCGGCGATTATATTGCCAAGATCGACGGCGAAGAGGTTCGCGGCCTGAGCCTCAACGACGCGGTCGAGAAGATGCGCGGGCTGGTCAACACGCCGATCAAGCTCACTATCCTGCGCCAGGGCGCCGACAAGCCGATCGAGCTGACGGTGGTGCGCGACATCATCAAGGTCAAGGCGGTCAAGTTCCGGGTCGAGAACGACATCGGCTACATGAAGATCACCTCCTTCACCGAAAAGACCCATGACGACCTCGAGAATGCCATCGACACCATCAAGAAGCAGGTGCCGAACGAAAAGCTCAAGGGCTACGTGCTCGATCTGCGCCTCAATCCGGGCGGCCTCCTCGATCAGGCGGTGAGCGTGTCCGACGCCTTCCTCAACCGTGGCGAGATCGTCTCGACACGCGGCCGCGATCCGAAGGACGTCACCCGCTTCGACGCGCGGCCCGGCGACGACATCGACGGCAAGCCGCTGGTCGTGCTCGTCAATGGCGGCTCGGCCAGTGCGTCCGAAATCGTCGCTGGTGCGCTGCAGGATCTGCGCCGCGCCACGGTGGTCGGCACGCAGTCCTTCGGCAAGGGTTCGGTGCAGACCATCGTCCCGCTCGGCGAGAACGGCGCGCTGCGCCTGACGACGGCGCTCTATTACACGCCGTCCGGCAAGTCGATCCAGGGCAAGGGCATCACGCCCGACATCAAGGTCGACCAGCCGTTGCCGCCGGAACTGCAGGGCAGGGACCTGACGCGCGGCGAGTCGGACCTCAAGGGCCACATCAAGGGTACCGACGAGGGCGATACCGGTTCGGGCTCGGCAGCCTATGTGCCGCCGGAGCCGAAGGATGATCTGCAGCTTATCTTTGCCGAGCAGTTGCTGCGCGGCGAGAAGACCGATCCGGCGTTCCCGCCGAATCCGGACAAGGCTGTTTTGAACCAGTAACGTCGATCGGCCGGGCAAACAGGTCTGGCCGCCTGATCGAAGCGATGTAATGCTGCCGGGGCCGCAAGGCCTCGGCAGTTTGATTCGGGGGAACCGCGGCTGGGGATGCGGCTTGGCTGACATCGGCAATGACATCGAACGCCCGCTCGGACAGGCCGTCCGGCCGCCGCGCGTGGCCCGCAGGATCAGCGCCGGCGTGGTCACGGCCACTCTCCTGGTGCTGGCCGTGATCGGCGTCTCCGGCGCGATTGCGCTGCGTGAAAGACCGTTTCGAAAGCCGGAAGAAGTCGCCGTTTCGACGCCGAAGACGACCGCGGTGGTCGAATCCGCAGCGCCGGCCACTGAGCCCGCGCCGCAGGCGCAAGCGGGACCCAAGATAAGTGGGCCGCAGATCATCCATATGCCGACCGAAGCGGACGGTGGTCCGCCCAACGCGGCCATCGTCATCCACGACCCTTCGACGATCGGCCAGAACCTGAGGATCGCGCATATTCCCGACAGGGCGCTGATCGAGACCAGTGAGACCGGCCCGTTGCCGGTTCGCGCCGCCGACGGAAGGCGGCCGTTCGATGTCTATGCGCGGCCGTGGTCCGGTGCGCGCGGCGCGCGCGTGGCGATCGTCATCGGCGGGCTTGCCGTGTCGCAGACCGGCACGCAGGCGGCCATCGCCAAGCTGCCGGCCGAAGTGACGCTGGGCTTCGCGCCGCAGGGCAACAGCATCAGCCGCTGGATGCAGGCGGCGCGGCAGAGAGGCCATGAGATCGTCATGCAGGTGCCGCTCGAACCGTTCGACTATCCGAACGTCAATCCGGGCCGCAACACGCTGACGGTCGCGGCGACACCGGACGAGAATTTGAAGAACTTGCGCTGGGCGCTGTCGCGGATGACCAACTACACCGGCGTCATGAACTATATGGGTGCGCGATTTTCGGCCGATGCGGCGGCGATGGCGCCATTCATGGCCGAACTCGGCAGGCGCGGCCTAGCCTATCTCGACGACGGCTCGTCGGCGCGCAGCCTCGCGTCCGACCTAGCACTGAAGGACGGCGTGCCCTTCATTGCCGGCGACACGTCGATCGACGCCGTGCAGGACCGGGGCGCCATATTGAAGAAGCTGGACGAGCTGGAAGCCACCGCGCGGGCGAAAGGCTTTGCCGTCGGCATCGGCTCGGCCTTCGACCTGACGGTCGACACCGTGTCGTCCTGGGTGATCGAGGCCAAGAAGCGCGGCATCGAGATCGTGCCGATTTCGGCTGTGGCGGTGGATCCGGAAAAAGGTTGAGCATGGCGAAGAGAAAACCGGTCGATCCCGAGACGCTGCCTTATCGCCCCTGTGTCGGACTGATGATACTCAATGGTGACGGCCTGGTCTGGGTCGGGCATCGCATTGCCGAGCCGGATAGCGAATTCGCCGGCACGACGCAGCTCTGGCAGATGCCGCAGGGCGGCATCGACAAGGGCGAGGAACCGCTGCAGGCGGCGCAGCGGGAACTGTATGAAGAGACCGGCATGCGCTCGGTCTCGCTGCTGGATGAGGCGCCGAACTGGATATATTACGACCTGCCGGCCGATCTGGTCGGCATCGCCTTCAAAGGGCGATATCGCGGCCAGACGCAAAAATGGTTCGCCTTCCGCTTTCACGGCGACGTGAGCGAGATTGAGATCAATCCGCCACCGGGCGGCCACACCGCCGAGTTCGACAAATGGGCATGGCGGCCGATGCAGGAATTGCCCGACCTGATCGTGCCGTTCAAGCGCAAGGTTTATGAGGACGTGGTTGCGGCGTTCCGGCATCTGGTTGCGTAGCTTGGCGCTAGCCGCGGTCGCGCCGACCACGGTTGCCGCGTCAGCGCGGTGGCCTTATTGATGGCCAATCCGCCGCAGACGGGGTTGGCATGAACGACGCCTCCAAAAAATCTCTTTCTGAAAAGGTTGCCGTCAGCGAGACAGCGGCCGGCGCCATATTGACCGTCGATCTCGGCGCCATCCGCGAAAACTACCGGCGGCTCAAGGCGCGGCTGGGCGGCGTCGGCTGCGCGGGTGTCGTCAAGGCCGACGGCTACGGGCTCGGCGGGCCCCAAGTGGCGGCAGCGCTGGCGGCCGAGGGCTGCGACATTTTCTTTGTCGCGCATCTGGTCGAAGGTGTCTTGCTGCGCCAGGCGCTCGGCTCACGGCCGGCGATCTATGTGCTGAACGGCATTCAGCCGGGCGCTGAAAGCGAAGCGGTCGAAGCGGAGCTGGGCGCGGTCATCAACAGCGTCGGCCAACTCGCCGCCTGGCGCGCGGCGGCGCAGCGGGCCGGCCGCACGCTTAAAGCTGCAATCCAGGTCGACAGCGGCATGTCGCGGCTCGGCATGGCGGCAGCGGAGGTGGAGGCCGTCGCTGCCGATCCGCAGGCGTTCGACGGTATCGACGTCACCTTTGTGATGAGCCATCTTGCTCGCGCCGACGAGCCCAAGCATCCGGCCAACGAGCAGCAGCGGCTGGAATTCGAGCGGCTGCGCAGGATGCTGCCAAAGGCGCCGGCCTCGCTCGCCAATTCCTCCGGCATCTTTCTTGGGCAGCCCTTTCATTACGACCTCGCCCGGCCCGGTGCGGCGCTCTACGGCATCAATCCGATGCCAGCGGAGGAAAATCCGATGCTGCCGGTGGTGCGGCTTCAGGCAAAGGTCATTCAGACGCGCAGCCTCGATAGGGGAGCCGGCGTCGGCTATGGCCATATTTTTCACGTGACCGAACCGCTGGCCGCAGCAACGATCTCGCTTGGCTATGCCGATGGCTGGCATCGTCGCGCGGCCTCAGCCGCCTGGTTCGAAAATGTGCCGCTGCCCTTCCTCGGACGCGTATCGATGGATTCGATCGTTCTCGACATTTCGGCCCTGCCGCCCGACAGGCTAAAGGCGGGCGACCTCGTCGAGCTGATCGGGCCGTCGCAGACGGTGGATCAGGCGGCCGGCCATGCCGGCACCATCGGCTATGAAATCCTGACCAGCCTCGGACACCGCTTTCACCGGCGCTATGTGACCGGCGCTATGTGAATGGATAGCGCGCGGGCTTTTTTATGCATGCCGTTGTCCCAAAACCGCTGCATACTTTTGGGCGACATGCTTGGGCACTTGGCGGGCGCCGTAAAATCCGGCAGACAGAAAGCCACGATGCCGCGCCCCAAACCCCTGACGAGACGTCGTTCTGGAGAGCTATGCGATGAAGATCTTCGTGCTGGGCGGCGGCGTCATCGGAGTCACCACCGCTTATTATCTCGCCGAGGCCGGCCATGAAGTGACGGTGATCGACCGCCAGAAGGGCCCGGCGCTGGAAACCAGCTTTGCCAATGCCGGCGAGATCTCGCCCGGCTACGCCTCGCCCTGGGCCGGTCCCGGCGTCCCGTTGAAGGCGATCAAATGGCTGTTGATGAAGCATGGTCCGCTGGTGGTGCGGCCGACTCTTGATCCACATATGTGGCTATGGCTGGTCAGGATGCTGCGCAACTGCACGGCCGAGCGCTATGCGGTGAACAAGGCGCGCATGGTGCCTCTGGCCGAATACAGCCGCGACACGCTGAAGGCGCTGCGCGAGGCGACCGGCATCGCCTATGATGAACGCGCCAAGGGAACGCTGCAGCTTTTTCGCACGCAACAGCAGCTCGACGGCACGTCAGGCGATGTCGAGGTGCTCAAGACATATGGCGTTCCTTACGAGATTCTCGATCCCGACGGCTGCATCGCGGCCGAGCCGGGGCTGGCAGGGGTGCGTGAAAAATTCGTCGGCGGCCTGCGGCTGCCGGGCGACGAAACCGGTGACTGCAAGATGTTCACCGACTGTCTGGCCGAGCTCTGCGTCGCGCGCGGCGTCACCTTCGAATACGACATGTCGATCAGGCGCATCATCCGCAAGCGCAACAGTATCGCCAACATCAATACCAGCAAGGGCTGGAAGACTGCCGACGCCTATGTGATGGCGATGGGCAGCTATTCGGCCAAGTTCATGCGCATGCTGAGACGGTCCATACCGGTCTATCCGGTCAAGGGCTATTCGATCACCCTGCCGATCAAGGATGCTGCCGCAGCACCGGTGTCGACAGTGATGGACGAGACCTACAAGGTGGCGATCACCAGGCTCGGCGATCGCATCCGGGTCGGCGGCACAGCGGAGATTTCCGGCTTCGACCTGAGGCTGCATGAAACGCGGCGGCGCACGCTAGAACATTCGGTCGGCGACCTTTTTCCAGGCAGCGGCGACATGCGGTCGGCGAGTTTTTGGTGCGGGTTGCGGCCGATGACGCCGGACGGGCCGCCGCTGATCGGCCGCACCGAATTTTCCAACCTCTATCTCAACACCGGCCACGGCACGCTCGGCTGGACCATGGCCTGCGGCTCGGCCAAGGTGCTGGCCGACATCATCTCCAACCGGGTACCGGACATCAATGTCCGCGATCTCGGACCGGAGCGATACCAGCGGTAGGACCAGAAGGCTTCCTTCATCGAGCCCGGCCTTTGAGGGCGGTGACTTCGCCCCAAAACTGCGCAGTGTTTTGGGGACATCACAATTTAAATGGGTCGGGTGAATCTCGTCAGACGAACAATCCCCGCTCCCGTTCCACTGCCTTGGTGATGAAGCTCGCGACGATCTGGACGCGGCGCAGCGGCCTGACCGATTCGTGATAGACCAGCCAGTAGGCGCGGCGGATGGGCGCGACGATGTCGACAGCCACCAGTTCCGGCATCGAGCGGGCGACGAAGGTGTGCAGGATGCCGATGCCGGCGCCGGAGCGCACCGCTTCGGCCTGGCCGAGCGCCGAGGAGATGGCGAAGCTGGTGCGCCAGTCGGCGCTGAACTCGGCCGCATAGTCGAGCGAGGGGCTGACGATGAGGTCCGGCACATAGCCGATCAGCGTGTGCCGCCCGAGCTCGGCGGGCGTTTGGGGCAGGCCATGCGCTTCGGCATAGGCCTGGGACGCGAACAGGCCGAGCGTGTAGTCGACCAGCTTGCCCGCCACCAGCCTGCCTTCGGCCGGCCGCTCGACGGTGATGGCGATGTCGGCCTCGCGCCTGGACAGCGAGAAGGAACGCGGCACCGGCACCAGCTGGATGGTAAGTTCGCGGTGAAGCGCCGTCAGTGCGCCGAGGCGTTTGGCCAGGAAGGCGACGCCGAAGCCATCAGGCGCGCCGATGCGCACGGTGCCGGAAACATCGTCGCCTTCGCCCGCCACGGTCGAGCGCGCGGCGATCATATCGCCTTCCATGCGCTCGGCGATGTCGAGGAAGCGCTCGCCCGCCGGCGTCAGCTCGCTGCCGCTGGTAAGCCGGCGAAAGAGTTTTGTGCGCAGCGCATCCTCAAGTGCGGCGATGCGGCGCGAGACAGTGGCGTGATTGAGCTCCAACCGCTTGGCCGCGCCGAGGATCTGGCCGGCCCGCGCCACGGCGAGGAAGATGCGGACGTCATCCCAGTTCATGGAGAGGGTCCGTATGACGCCGATTACGGCAGCGCTCTAGGGCGCCCCCCTCTGTCCTGCCGGACATCTCCCCCACTTGGGGGGAGATCGGCCGGCCGCTCCGGCGGCGACTTTCTTGCAGCGTTGCGGGTTGGCGAAAGCGGGGATGACAGCCAATCTCCCCCCTCGTGGGGGAGATGTCCGGTAGGACAGAGGGGGGCGCGAAGGAACTCATCTCTCAATCCTTGCTGCTAGGGGCCTGCATCCTTACTATTTGCGAGAATTGATGTTCTGCCGTCAATTGCTATCTATTTTACGCACAACGGTTGCGTTTTCGCTCGCGTTGCCATCGGTCGCGCAAAGGCGGACAATGCCGCATCACAAATACAGGGAGAGAGATCATGATCGAATACGGTCATTTCATCGGCGGCAAGCGTGTCGCTGGGACCAGCGGCCGCAAGCAGGATGTCATGCAGCCGATGGACGGCACGGTGCGCGGCACGGTGGCGCTGGCTTCGCAGGCGGAACTGCGCGCGGCGGTGGAAAACGCCAAGGCCGCGCAGCCCGGCTGGGCAGCGACCAACCCGCAGCGGCGCGTGCGCGTCTTGATGAAGTTCCTCGAACTGGTCGCCAAAGAGTATGATTCGCTGGCCGACATTCTGGCGCGCGAGCACGGCAAGACCATCGCCGACGCCAAGGGCGACATCCAGCGCGGGCTGGAAGTGGTCGAGGTCTGCATCGGCGCGCCGCATATGATGAAGGGTGAGTTCACCGATGGCGCCGGCCCCGGCATCGACGTCTATTCGATGCGCCAGCCGCTCGGCGTCGTCGCCGGCATCACGCCGTTCAATTTTCCGGCGATGATCCCGTTGTGGAAGATCGCGCCGGCCATCGCCTGCGGCAACGCCTTCATCCTGAAGCCTTCGGAGCGCGACCCGGGCGTGCCGTTGCGCATCGCAGAGCTGTTCATCGAGGCCGGCCTGCCGGCGGGCATCCTCAACGTCGTCAACGGCGACAAGGAGGCGGTCGACGCCATCCTCGACGACCCCGATATCAAGGCCATCGGTTTCGTCGGCTCTACGCCGATCGCCCACTACATCTATTCGCGCGGCACCGCCTCGGGCAAGCGCGTGCAGTGCTTCGGCGGCGCCAAGAACCACATGATCATCATGCCCGACGCCGACATGGACCAGACCGTCGACGCGCTGATCGGCGCCGGCTACGGCTCGGCCGGCGAGCGCTGCATGGCGATTTCCGTCGCCGTCCCGGTCGGCAACGACACCGCCAACCGGCTGATGGAAAAGCTAGTGCCGCGGGTGGAAAGCCTGAAGGTCGGTCCCTCGACGGATTCATCCGCCGATTTCGGCCCGCTGGTGACGGCGCAGGCGCTGGAGCGGGTCAAGGGTTATGTCGACACCGGTGTCAAGGAAGGCGCCAAGCTGGTCGTCGACGGCCGCGGCTTTTCCATGCAGGGCTACGAGAACGGCTACTATATGGGCGGCTGCCTGTTCGACAACGTGACATCAGACATGCGCATCTACAAGGAAGAGATCTTTGGGCCGGTGCTCTCGGTGGTGCGCGCGCCGACCTATGAGAACGCGATCAAGCTCGCCAACGACCACGAAATGGGCAACGGCGTCGCCATCTTCACCCGCGACGGCGATGCGGCGCGTGACTTCGCCTCGAGGGTCCAGGTCGGCATGGTCGGTGTCAATGTGCCGATCCCGGTGCCGATCGCCTACTACACCTTCGGCGGCTGGAAAGCGTCCTCCTTCGGCGACCTCAACCAGCACGGACCGGACGCGTTCCGTTTCTACACCAAGACCAAGACGGTGACCTCGCGCTGGCCGTCCGGTGTGAAGGACGGCGCCGAATTCGTCATCCCGACGATGAACTAGCCGGACGGCTCCTTGTTTGCGCGTCCTCGCCTTTGGCTGCGGGCGCACGGGCAGGCGTCAAGGACGGCGCCGAATTCGTCATCCCGACCATGAACTAGCCGGACCGTTCCGGATCCAGATTGAAGACGAAAGGGCCCGGCTAGAAACCGGGCCTTTTTGCTGACCGGTCGCAGTCCATATATTCCTGAACGCTAATGTGATGGAACCGAGCGGGCAGCAGAAGTCTTAACTTGCAATCCTGCCGCGAAGGAGGCGCGGCAGATCAACCAACGGCGCTGGCGACAGCTTCGGGGGGGTATCGGTCGGCGCAAGGGAGGTGTCAGATGACACGTCTTATGGTGACGATACTTTGCGCCGCGGCTGCGGCGCTTTCCGCCGCCCCGGCAATGGCGGCCGAACAATGCGCGGCACGGGCCGACATGATTAAGGCGCTCGGCGAGAAGTTCCGTGAAAATCCGACCGCGCTCGGCGTCGTCAATCGGAATGTGATCGTGGAAGTCTTCGTTTCCGACCAAGGCACCTGGACCATCCTCGCCAGCGACACACGCGGTCAAAGCTGCGTGGTTTCGGTGGGTGAAGGCTGGGAGAGCGCGGCGACGACAGCGGCGTTGCCAGGCACCTGAGCGTGGCCCTTTTCTTGCCGCGCCGCGGTCTCGGCGTTGCCGCCCGGGCGCGGTTTCTCGACGACGACCTTGAAACGGTTCCACAGGCGCCCGCAGCGGGCACCTGCTTGCGCTTTTTCGGTACCGACACCATATAAGGAACATAGTGGGAACATCTGGAATCGTCCCCGCTGATGACAGACCGGAACACGGAAAGGAACGACGCAATGGTGATGACGTCGGAACCGGCCTGGATCGTTTCGGCAAAATGAGGCGTCTCCCTTTGCCGGACGTGATGGCAAAGGAGGTGCCCTATGGCACGCAAATCGCTATTGGGTTGGGTGAAAACCCTGGTTCTTGCTGGCGCATTGGCGGTGGGTACGAACGCCGCAAGCGCCCAATATCAGTACTGCGTTGAACATGGCGATCTCGTCGCCCACCTGACTGAGAATTTCCAGGAAAGACAGTTTGCTTTCGGGCTGATCGGTCAAGTGGCGATCATGGAAGTTTTTGTCGCCGAGACCGGAAGCTGGACGATCATCGTCACCGATGTCGCCGGCAGAAGCTGCATCGTCGCGGCCGGCGAACATTGGGAAAACGTGGTGATCCCGGCCGACCCGGACGCATGACGGTCAGGACACATTGATCGGATGAGCGGTCTCAGCGCGTAGCGGCCGTCTCGGCATGGCCGCGTAGCAGCGCCATCAGGCGCTTGGCATCTTTAGCGGCAGCATCTTCGTCGCCGGCGAGGATCGAGCGGATCAGCGCGACGTGGTGCTCGGCCGATTCCGCCAGCCCGGTTTCGGCCTTGTAGCGGAACCAGAAGCGGCGGCTGTGGGTCTGCAAGGGGGCGGCCAGCCGCGCGGCGAAGGGGTTGTCGGCAGCCAGCGCCAGCGCCTCGTCGAGCGCCTTGTCGGCCTGAATGAAGGCCAGCACATTGCCTGATATTACCGCTTTCTGCATGGCCAGTGCCGCATCGTGAAACAGGTCAGCGGCTTCACGGGTGACGAAGCGGGCGGCCGAGCGGGCGAGAACCACCTCGATGCCACGCCGCGCATCGAGGACGCGCAACCAGTCGCCGGGATGGAGCGGGGCAATGGCGATGCCGGCACGGGGCCGGACATCCAGCAGTCCTTCCCAAGCCAGTCGCTGGATCGCCTCGCGCACCGGCGTGCGGCCAAGCCCGAGCCTGTCGATCAGGGCGCCCTCGGTGATGAAGCTTGCAGGCGCCAGTTCGAGCGTCACGATCATATGCTCGAGCACACGGTAGGCTTTCGCCGCCACAGGCTCGAATGCCGGGCTTGTGTCATTGAATATCAAAGGTGAGCTCCTGATATATTTTCGATATATCATAGCGAAATCCGTGTTGACAGTCCGTTTCTTAATAAATATACGACTGATATATCAGATGGAGCGACCACCATGTGGACCGGAGTTTTCCCCGCCGTCACGACCAAATTCACTGAGGACGATCGTCTCGACCATGGCGAGATGGAGCGCTGCTTTGCGCTGCAGATGGAGGCTGGCTGCGACGGCATCATCGTCTGCGGCTCGCTCGGCGAAGGGCCGATGCTGTCACATGACGAGAAGATCGACGTGGTGAAGACCGCGCAGAAGATCGCCGGCAACAAGCCGGTTCTGCTGACGGTCAACGAAGCCGGCACGCGCGAGGCGGCGGCGATCGCGCGCCGCGCCGCGAAAGAGGGCGCCAACGGGCTGATGGTGGTGCCGAGCCCGATCTACCACACCAATGAGGAGGAGACGGTCGCCGCACTGCGCGCTGTCGCCGAGGCCGGCGACCTGCCGGTGATGATCTATTCCAACCGGCTTGCCTATCGTGTCGACGTTACCGTCGACCAGATGGAGGAGCTGGCGAAGGACAAGCGCTTTGTCGCCATCAAGGAATCCTCGGACGACATCCGCCGCTCGACCGAGATCATCAACCGCTTCGGCGACCGCTACGACCTGTTCACCGGCGTCGACAATCTGGCGTTCGAGGCGCTGTCGGTCGGCGCCATCGGCTGGGTGGCGGGGCTGGTCACCGCGTTTCCGCGCGAGACGGTCGCCATCTACCAGTTGATGAAGCAGGGTCGCCGCGAGGAGGCACTGAAAATCTACCGCTGGTTCCGGCCGCTGCTCGACCTCGACGTCTCGACCTATCTGGTGCAGAACATCAAGCTCGCCGAAGTCTTGGCGATCAGCACCAACGACCGCGTGCGCATGCCGCGCCAGCCATTGTCGGGCGAGCGCCGCAGGACGGTCGAAAAGATCGTCAGGGATGCGCTGGCGGCAAGGCCGGAGCTGCCGACGTTTTGAGGCAGGCTCTCTTCTTCCCGTTTTACGGGGAGAAGATGGCGGCAGCCAGATGAGGGGCAGCGCCCACGTGCAAGGAATTTCCAAGTCGGCAAAAGCGGGGAGCCGCCCCTCATCCGCCCTTCGAGCACCTTCTCCCCGTGAACGGGGAAAAGGGGAAGACATCGCCATTATCGGCGGCGGCATCATCGGCGTCTGTGTCGCCGCCTATCTGGCCGAGGCAGGGCGAAACGTCACGATCTTCGAT
>NZ_RZTI01000076.1:0-28669 GCF_003997275.1 Mesorhizobium sp. M6A.T.Ce.TU.002.03.1.1 | reverse complement strand
GTGCGGCCTTGACCGCGCCGCGAGCGAAGATCGCCCGGTCCTCGGCGTGATGGGCGAGCGTGATGCGCTCGCCGGTGCCGGCCAGCACCACGGAGTGGTCGCCGACCACCGAGCCGCCGCGCAGCGTGGCAAAACCGATCGAGCCGGTCTTTCGCACGCCGGTGTGGCCGTCGCGCGACCGCACGCTGTTCCCGTCAAGATCGATGCCGCGCCCGACGGCAGCGGCTTCGCCGAGCAGCAGCGCCGTGCCCGACGGCGCGTCGACCTTGTGCCGGTGATGCATTTCCAGGATCTCGATGTCGAAATCATCGGCGTCGAGCGCGCGCGCCGCCTGCTCGACCAGCACCGCCAGCAGATTGACGCCGAGGCTCATATTGCCTGACTTGACCACCGTCGCGTGGCGCGCCGCCGCCTTTATCTTGGCATTGTCGTCCGCGGAGCAGCCGGTGGTGCCGATGACATGGACGATGCGCGCCTGCGCCGCGTAGCCGGCGAATTCGACCGTCGCTGCCGGGCTCGTGAAATCGAGCACGCCGTCGGCCTTGGCGAAGGCCGGCAGCGGGTCGTCGCCGATCGCCACGCCGATATTGCCGATGCCGGCAAGCTCGCCGGCATCCTTGCCGAGATGTGGCGAGCCGGCCCGCTCGATCGCGCCGGCGACGCGTGCGCCCGGTATCGTGTGAATGGCGCGGATCAGCGCCTGGCCCATCCGGCCGGCCGCGCCGACCACCACCAGGCCCATTTCATTGACGGGGGGATCGTTTGTGGCCGCACCGCTCATAAAGTTCTCCCGACCGCCTTTTTCGCGCGGCGCACCGAAGTTTGGATTGGCTTGCCGTCGTCGACAAGCCCCAGCCCCTTGTTGCCCTGCACCCGGTGAAAGCGGGCATAGACGCTGTGCGGGTCGGCCATCAGCGAGGCATGCGTGCCTTGCTCGACCAGCCGCCCCTGTTCCATGACGACGATGTGGTCGGCATTGACCACGGTCGACAGCCGATGCGCGATGACGATGGTCGTGCGCCCTTCCGTCACCTGGGTCAGCGCCTGCTGGACGCGCGCTTCCGCCTCGTTGTCGAGCGCCGAGGTCGCCTCGTCGAGCAGCAGGATCGGCGCCTGCCGCACGATGGCGCGGGCGATCGACAGACGCTGGCGCTGGCCGCCCGACAGCGTCACGCCGCCTTCACCGACAGGGGTGTCATAGCCTTGCGGCTGCTGGCGGATGAAGCCGTCGGCCTCGGCTTGCTGCGCGGCCAGTTCGATCTCGGCGTCGCTGGCGGCGAGCCGCCCGTAGCGGATGTTGTCGCGAATGGTGCCTTCGAACAGATAGGGCTGCTGCGAGACATAGGCGATGGAGCTGCGCAGCGACTGCTTGGTCATCTCTAAAATGTCCTGGCCGTCGACCTCGATGCTACCCGCTTCGACATCATGGAAGCGCTGCAGCAGCGCCACCAGCGTCGACTTGCCGGCGCCCGAGGCGCCGACGATGGCCGTCATCTTGCCGGCAGCGGCGACGAAGCTGAGCTCCTGCAGCACCGGCGCGTCGGCGACATAGCCGAACGACACATTGTTGAAGCGCACCTCGCCCCTGGTGATCTTCGCTTCGACCGCTCCGGGCGCGTCGCCCTGTTGCGGCTCGAGGTCGAGCAGCTCGTAGATCATGCGCGCATTGACCAGCGCCCGTTCCATGCCGACCTGCATGCGCGCCAGCCGCCGGGCCGGGTCGTAGGCGAGCATCAGTGCCGTGATGAAGGAAAAGACCGCGCCAGGCGGCTGGCCGCTGACGGCTGCCCGGTAGCCGGAATAGGCGATGACGCCGGCGACGGCGAAGCCGGCCAGCATGTCCGAGATCGGCGTCAACCGTTCCGACACGCGCGCGATGCGGTTTGCCCGCTGCTCGGCGCCGGTGACAAGATCGCTGATGCGACGCGACAGCTCGTCTTCCAGCGTGAACGCCTTGACGATGGCGATGCCTTGCGTTGCTTCCTGCATGGCGCCGATCAGCCGCGAGTTGATCTGCACCGCTTCGCGCGTGGCGCGTCGTATTCTGCGGCTCAGGTAGACGACCGTGTAGATCAGCGGCGGCCCGACCAGCAGCGACATCAGGGACAGCATCGGATCCTGCCAGATCATGACGCCGATCAGCGCGACCAGCGATACGGCGTCGCGTGCCAATGACGTCAGCGTCATCGAGAGCAGGTCGCGGATGCCGTTGACGTTCTCGTTGATCTGGGCGGCCAGCCGCCCCGAGCGCGTGTCGTTGAAGAAACCGACGCCGAGCTTCATCAGATGAGCGAAGATGCGGCGCTGGTAGCGCGCCACCAGATTGTTGCCGATCCTGGCCAGCGTCACCGCCTGGCCGTAAGTGGCCAGCCCGCGCAGCATGAATGCGCCCAGGATCAACAAGCAGATCAGCGCGATGAGATCGCCGCGCTGTTCGTAGAATATCTGGTCGACGACGTCCTTCATGATCCAGGCGGTGAAGGCAGTCGTAGCCGCAACTATCACCAGGCACAGAACGGCCAGAGCATAATACCAGCGGTACTCGTGGCTGTTCTCGGCGATGATGCGGCGGACCACCGCCACGATCTCGCCGGGCCGGGCTTTGGCTTGGTGCCGGGCTTCCGCTTGATGTTTGGGCGACTGGTTCAAAGTCGGGATCGTTCCGTGATGTCGGTTCGGCCTCGCGGCCGGGCTAATTCGGCAATCCTCTTAGCGCCCCGGTGGCGGCTTGCCTATGGCCGAGGTAGGCAAAACTTCGCCGCGGCTCAGGGCGTCACTTAAGCCCGCCAGCGTCGCCCCGCCGTCTGGACGCCGAACAGCGACGGGTTTCTGGCATAGGCGGCAAGACCGGAAAGCGCTGCCAGCGGATGGGTGATCACATAGACGGGCATGGTGCGCATCATCTCGCTATGCGGCGCCTTGTCCTCGAAGGCGGCGCGGAACTCGCCCGTTTTCAGCGCCGGCAGGATTTTCTGGGCGATGCCGCCGGTCAGGAAGACGCCGCCGCGGCTCATGAACACCAGCGCAAGGTCGCCGGCTGTGCGCCCCAGGCAGGTGACGAACATCGACAGCGCTTCCTCGGCCACCGGATCTGACTTCGCCAGTGCCGCCGCGGTGACCTCGGCCGGCGTGGTGAAGGGCGCCGGCTTGCCGTCCGCCTTGGCCACCGCCCGGTAGGCATTGACCAGGCCGCGTCCGGACAGGATCTGTTCGCCGGAGATTCTGCCCTCGAGCTTCTCGATATGCGGAAAGACCTGGAAATCGCGCGGCGAGCGCGGCCCGATATCCATGTGCCCTCCCTCACCGGGCACCGGAATCCAATGGTTCAGCGCGTGGACCAGGCCGGCGACGCCAAGCCCGGTTCCGGGACCGAGCACCACCCGTCCGGCATTGGGCTCCGGCGCATCGCCGCCGATCTTTTCCATATGCTCTTCGCCAAGCGCCACGACAGCCAGCGCCTGCGCCTCGAAATCATTGAGCACCACGACGTCGCTGAGGCCGAGGCTGGCAAACATCTTTCTCGGCTTGACGATCCACGGGCAATTGGTGAGCGGGATCTCGTCGCTGTCGACCGGGCCGGCCACCGCCAGCACGGCGGAGTTGGGCCGGACCGGCGAGCGGTCGAGCACCGCTGCCTGGATCGCGTCGTCGATGGTGTTGAAGTTGGCCGTCTGGACGATCTGCGGCTCGGTTGGTTCCGAGTTCGCGTCGAGCACGATCGAAAAGCGCGCATTGGTGCCGCCTATGTCGCCGATCAGGACCGGAAACTGCAGCGCTGTGTCGTCGTCGCCTGGCATGCTCTTGTCCGTCCCGGTTCCCAGTGGCGTTCCGCTGTTCTTTCGTTGACTAGCGCATGACCTGGAAAAGGGAAAGTCGCTTCAGAGTCAGTTCCGGAGCAATCACCTCAGGTCCGAATTTCGTGCTAGCCCTATTCAGCGTTGGCGCTGCACCTCACCTGCCTGCCGGCATCCTCTCCCCGTATAGTGACGGGGAAAGGGGGCGCTTTCATCGACGGTTCCGCTAATCTCCAACTCTGCAAGAACGGCGCCAAGGCCGCGGCCAGCCCTTTCTCCCGTCACTATACGGGGAGAAATGCCCGGCAGGGCAATGAGGGGCGGCGCCGACCCAACAGTTGGTCGTCTCCAACATCAGTGGAAGCCGAGGCGATTATCCTGGCATCAGTTCCCCGGCCGCGGTCGCGGCAATGGAATGCCGATCTCGGGTGTAGCCGCGAAGGCGTTGATCGAGGCCGGAAGCGCTGCCGCGCCGCTTGCGGATGCCCGCGCCGGCGCCGGGGCCACCGTGAGAGTGGGTGCAGCCGCGACCGGCACGCCGTCGCCATAAAAGGTGACCGCCTCCGCCGAAGCCGGATCGGGCCCGTCGAGCACCGCCTGGCATGCCGCGGGCAGGCTCGCCATCGTCATCACGTCGCGCGCTTTCGGCCTGTCCGGGTTTTTGTTGGGGCGCCACGGTTCCTCGGTGAACCACCATGCCAGAGACTGGTCGCAGCCGTCGCCGGGCGCCGTGTTTTCCTGTGCTTTGCAATTGGGCGAGCCGGGCTGGCAGCCGATGCGGATGTGGAAGTGATAGTCGTGGCCCCAGAACGGCCTGACCTTGCGCAGCCATGCGCGGTCGCCTTTCACCGTGTCGCAGAGCTTCTTCTTGATGCCGGGATTGACCAGGATGCGCTCGACTTCCGCGTAGCTTGCCGCGCGCTTTAGGAGCCGCATATGCGCCGGCACCCAGAGCGCATCCTTCACCAGATGGGTCTTTTCATCGACAAGCAAGGTGGCGCTCATATTTTCGCGCTGGTCGATCGAAAGCTTGCGGTCGGGCATCGGCGTCAGCCAGATGTCGGCGTCGAGGCCGATCTGGTGCGAGGCATGGCCGGTCAGCATCGGGCCGCCGCGCGGCTGCGAAATGTCGCCGACCAGCAGGCCGGGCCAACCGTCGGCCGCGGCGTCGCGCGACAGTTTCTCGATCAGCGCGATCATCGTCGGATGGCCCCAGCGACGGTTGCGCGAAGGCCGCATCACCTCCCATTTCGGGCCGTCCATGGGGATGGCGACGCCGCCGGCAAAGCAGCCCTTGGAATAAAAGCCGATCGATTGCGGCGCAGCCACGGCCGGCAGCTTTTTGGCGCCGAACAGGTCTTTCGCCAGGCCTTCGGCGGCGGCAGGTCGCGCCGCAAGCCCCGCCAGGGCGAGGACGGCGAGCGCTGCTAATGCATGTCGCCCAAAGCATGCCCTCGGGCTTGAACCGAGGGTGCGCAGCGGCTTTGGGACAACGACAGGCATAAACAGAGATCTAAAGCGCGTCGCGACGCGCTTTAGCAGCAATGCTCTGCCGGGCAATGATTGCTTCAACGGTTTCATGAAGCAGAACCCCTCTGCGAATTTAAGTCGAATCATATCATGCCCGGCGCGAGGTTTCGATCACGACCGCTTCATCGGGCTGCGCGCCTCGCCGTCGTGCCATCTGCCGTCAGACCACATTTGGTCGAAGGCCGAGCGGTAGTCGGGAAAGCGAAAGCGATAGCCGGCAGCCTTGATCGCCGCGTTGGCGACACGCTTGTTCTCGCCATAGAAGGATCGCGCCATGGGCGAAAGCTGGGCGGTCTCGAACGGAATTTCGGGCGGCGGTGTGACGCCCATCAGCCCGGCGGCATAGGCGACGACGTCCTGCGGCGGCGCCGGCAGGTCGTCGGTGACGTTGAAGATGCCGCCGCGATTGTCTCCGATTAGATGCCAAAGCGCCCCGGCAATGTCGTCGCAATGGATGCGGTTGAACACCTGGCCCGGCTTGACCAGCCGCCGCGCGGTGCCGTTTTCCAGATTGACCAGGGCATTGCGGCCCGGCCCGTAAATGCCGGAAAGCCGCAGGATCGCCACCGGCCGGCCGATGTCCCGACCCAGTCTCAGCCAGTCCCGCTCGGCGGTGACACGCATCATCGAGCGCTTCGACACCGGCCGGCATTCGGCGGTCTCGTCCACCCAGCCGCCGCTATGGTCGCCATAGACGCCGACGGTGGAGAGATAGGCGATCCATTTCAGCGCCGGCATCTCCGTCCTAATTGTCTCGCGCGCCGCATTCAACACCGGGTCGCCGGCCTCTTCCGGCGCCACCGAGACGACGAGATGGGTTGTTTTCTCGAGCGCGTCACGGATTTCGGGCGTCAGCGCGCCATCGAAAAGCAGCGGCTGGATCCCGGCTTGCCGCAACGCTTCGAATTTCTCCGGCGCGCGTGTCGTGCCAAGGATCGTGCCGGCATCCTTGTTGGCTCGGGCAAATGCCTTGCCCGAATAGCCGGCCCCGAAAACAAAGATATGCTTCTCGCTCATGCATGCGCCTCGATTTGATTTGCCAGCGCCAGGCGCCATTCGCGTTGCACGGCGTCGTCGCTTTCTGCTTTGACCGCAGCGGTGGCGCGTCTGGCAAATTCAGTTTCAGGCACAAGCCGTGACAGCGCCCATACCGCCGCCCCACGCACCAGGGGCGAGGCATCGCCGAGCAGCGCGCGCACGGCGTTGCCGAGCGAGGAATCGCCGGAATTGCCGGCGGCGATCAGCACATTGCGGACAAAGCGGTCGCGACCGATGCGCTTGATCGGCGAACCGGTGAACAAGGACCGGAAAGCCGCGTCGTCGAGCGCCAAGAGATCGGCGAGCGGCGGCTCGCGCAAGTCCGCGCGGGCGGCGAGCTTTGCCTCCGACGCAGTCTGGGCAAACTTGTTCCACGGGCAGGCGGCCAGGCAGTCGGCGCAGCCATAGATGCGGTTACCGATTTTTTCCCGGAACTCGTGCGGGATCGGCCCCTTGCTCTCGATGGTGAGATAGGAGATGCAGCGTCGCGCATCGAGCCGGTAGGGAGCCGGAAAGGCGTCGGTAGGGCAAACGTCGAGGCAGGCGCGGCAGGAGCCGCAATGGTCGTCCTCGGGCGTATCGGGCGCAAGCTCGGCCGTCGTGAAGATGGTGCCGAGGAACAGCCAGGAGCCGTGCGCGCGGCTGACCAGATTGGTGTGCTTGCCTTGCCAGCCGAGGCCGGCGGCTTCTGCCAGCGGCTTTTCCATAACCGGGGCGGTATCGACGAACACTTTTACATCGCCACCGGCGCGCGCCACGATCTTGCCGGCAATCTCTTTCAGCCGGCCCTTCATCACGTCGTGGTAATCGCGGTTCTGCGCATAGACCGAGATCGCGCCGCGGTCGCGCTTCACCAGGACCGCGCGTGGGTCGTGGTCGGGGCCATAGTTCATGGCGAGCACAATGATGGAGCGAACTTCGGGCCAAAGTGCTGTCGGCTCGCTGCGGCGTTCGAGCGTCTCGGCGATCCAGCCCATCGAACCGTGAAAACCGTCGGCGACGAATTCGGCGAGCCGGGCCGGCGCCTGCGGAATGGCATCGGGCGTGGTGACGGCAACGGCATCGAAACCGGCGCGCCGTGCCTCGCGGTCGATCAGCGCGCGCAGGTTTTCCGCTTTAGAAATCGAGGTCCGCATAATGTGACACCGGCGATAGGCCGCGCACCCGGTCGGACAAAAGCGGCCGGAACGATGGCCGCGATTTCACCCGTGCATACCATTCGCGCGCGGCAGCGTGTTCGCGCCAGTCGATCTCGCCGAGATAGTCGAGCACAGACAGCGCAGCTGCAGCCGCGAGATCGGCATAGGTGACCTTGTTGCCGGCCAGCCATTGGCGGGTGCCGGCCAGCCAGTTGGTGTATTTCATGTGCTGGCGGATGTTGGCGCGCGCGGCACGGATCGCTGCCGAATCGGGCGAGCCGCCGCCCGCCGTTTCCGGCATGACCGGCTTCAGCACGCGCTCGCGCACCAGATGCCGCGTCACCTCGCTATCGGCCTTGTTGAGATACCAGTCGGTCAGCCGGCGGATTTCGGCGCGCCCCATCGGATCCTCGGCGAACAGCCGCTTGTCGCGCTTGAGCACGCCGCGCGTCTCGTCGAGATATTCGCCGATGACCATGGCGCCGACGATCGGCACGTCGCCTTCGGCGAGCAGGATCGGCAGCGTGCCGGCCGGGTTCAGCGCCAGGAACTCCTTGCGCCGCGTCCACGGCTTTTCCTCGATCAGCGCCAGCTCCTCGCCATATTCGCCGAAAGCGAGGCGCACGAACCGGCAGGAGGCGAACATCGGGTGGTGGAAAAGCGTCAGCATGGTCCCGCGATAATAGAGCGCACTGGCAAATCGCCGGCTGCGCCGGTAAGTCTTAGCCGCCCCGATTCAAAGGGCTGTCAGGGTGCTGCGACCTATAGGAGGAGTTCCGCGCCATGACAAGCAAGCCCTTTCGCAAGCCGTTCTTCAAGCTCTCACTCGAACGCCGAGGTTGCCATGGAAAGCCAGACCATCGTCGAAGCGCTGCTGCTCGGCATGATCGAGGGCATGACCGAGTTCATTCCGGTCTCGTCGACCGGCCATATCCTGCTTGCCGGCCATTTTCTCGGCTTCCACTCGACCGGCAAGGCCTTCGAGATCCTGATCCAGCTCGGCGCAATACTGGCGATCCTCAGCGTCTATTTCCATCGTCTGTGGCAGATGCTGGTCGATCTGCCGCGTGATCGGGTGACGCGGCATTTCGTCCTCGGCATCCTCGTCGCCTTCCTGCCGGCGGCCGTCATCGGTGCGCTGGCGCACGACTTCATCAAGACGGTGCTGTTTGAATCGCCGAGGCTGATCTGCATCATGCTGATCATCGGCGGCGTGGTCCTGCTGTGGGTGGATCGTCTCAAGCTGAAGCCGTTCTACCACGACGTCGAGCGGTTTCCGCTCAGGCTCTATCTGCAGATCGGACTGTTCCAATGCCTTTCGCTGATCCCCGGCACGTCGCGCTCCGGCTCGACGATCGTCGGCGCGCTGCTTCTGGGCGTCGACAAGCGGCCGGCTGCGGAATTCTCCTTCTTCCTCGCCATGCCGACGATGGTCGGCGCCTTCGCCTTCGACCTCTTCAAGAACCGCAATGTGCTGACCAGCGCCGATCTGCCCGTCATCGCCGCCGGTTTCATCGCGGCCTTCGTCGCGGCGCTCATCGTCGTGCGCTTCCTGCTCAACTACGTCTCGCGCCACGGCTATTCGCTGTTCGGCTGGTGGCGGGTGGTCATCGGCACCGTCGGGCTGGTTGCGCTGTTCGTATGGGGGTGAGGCGGCACAGTTAATTTATCGCCCAAGGCTCTATTTGCTCGTTGGCGTAGCAATGCCGTTGATGGTGGGGACGACCAACGTAGACCTGCCCCCGACCCATGCCGACCTCGCAGGATCGTTCTTGCCGCTTGCGTGCATTCCGTAGCCAAAATCGACTGCGTTCACCACTCTTCAGAACTTTTTCACGTCGATTTCATGACTTCGAACGACCCCTCGCGTTCTCTCTCACAAGCCGTCCCCACCAAGCCGTCCCCACACGGTTCGGGCGTCGAACTGAGGAGATAAAAGATGATCAACCGCATCTTGGGAATTCTCGTGATCGGCGCGGCGACCACCGCGTCCGCTGGTGATGGTCTGAGCCGTCACATTCTCGAACGGGCAGCAAGCTGCTGGCCTACGCAGACGGCGATGCGCGGAATCAGCTTCAGCGCCGATGTCCACGTCAGCTTCACGCGCGAGGGTCAAGTCAGTGCCATCGAAATCGTCGACGTTGCGCCACAGACCGAGACGTTCAAGGCCTTAGCCAAGGATTTCGCTGACGCATTGAAGCAGTGTGGCCCCTACGGTACCGAAGGCATGAGCGAAATGGACCTCAATCTCTCATGGCCGCCGTAGGCGCGGCGAAGTTGCTGCTACTTCGTCACCGAGAATTCGTAACGCTTGAAGCGAGACAGAAGTATGTATTCCTTCGTGGCTCCAGATATGCCGCTCAGGTTGCGGAACACAGCGCCACAGCCTGTCAGTTTACGCGGATATGCGCTGCACAAGCTGTCGCCCTGCACCCACATCTGACCGGTCACGACCTCCTCACCAACTGTTCTGGTCACGCTGCCGTCTGCCGCAACCACAGCATGGTAGGCTGAGACATTGGGCAGAATCTGGCGTCCCGTCAGCTCGTGTCCGATTATGAGATTCCCGATGTCGACGCCGTTCATCCGTTTCGCGGATTCCGGCTCCATTCCGGCGGGAAGCTCGGAAACCCCCGCCTTCCTCAAGCCATCGAGCAGGCGAGCGATGTCCTGCGGCCGCTTGTAGACGAAGAACTGCTGCGCGATCAGCAGGTTGGGCTGCCCCTCTTGCATGTCCGACAGCACGCGTCGGAGCTGCCCTAGGGCCGAGGCCGCTTCCGGCAGGCGATCGAGATGCGCAAGCGCCGCGACAAGAACATGCAGGCCGTAGAACTTCGTCCACGGATTGGGGGAGCGGACATCGACCTGCTTAAGCTGCGCGACCGCCTCCTCGTAGCGGCCTTGGCCGAACGCCGCCAAGCCAGCCTGGTAGTGTCGCCACTCCGTCCATCCGGGATCGACGCGTAAGGCCGCCTCGAGAAAGGCTCGCCCCTCGGCCGGCCTGCCGTTGAAGTTGAGGGCCTGGCTCAGCCCTTCGTAGGTCCAGGAATCGCTCGGGTCGAGCGCTATCGCCTTTTGCAGGGCAGCCACCGCCTCGTCGGACCTATGCTCTCGGACCAGAAGTTCGGAAATCAGCTGATAGTAACCGGGAGACGGATTTCCGGCAGCGATGGCCAGACTGCCATAGAGCTCGTCGTCGATTTCGGTCCAACTGATCCCGAGAGCTTGCCTCCTTACCTCGTCGGCGTCCCAGTGGAGCCACGCCAATTCCGCGGCCGCCGCGCCGAAATCGGCGTCCAGCGCCAAGGCTTGGCGAAGGTAGCCCGATGCTTCCACCGTGCCCGATGGTGTATCCTTTCGTCGCGCCTCGATGGCGCGTCGAAACGCCTGGTAAGCTTCCGGGTCGTCAGTATCACCGGACACGGCGAGGTTTGCTTTTCCCGGGATGAGCTTCAGCTGCAGCGCGGCGATAATTTGACCGATCACCTGATCCTGGAGCTTGAACACGTCGGTGAATGGACCTTCGAACCGCTCGGCCCAGATCTGCCCAACCGTCGAGGCATCGACCAAATGCGCATTGATGCGCACCTCATCGCCGAGACGTCGAACGGAGCCCTCCAGCAGATAGCGGACGCCGAGCTCTTTTGCGATCTTCGCCGGCGGCAGACCGCTGTTGCGATATGCACGCGCGGCATTGCGCGAGACCACGAACAGGCCGGGAACGCGCGCCAGCTCTGTCGTCAGATCGTCCGCGAAACCGTTGGCAAGATAAGCCTGTGCCTCGGCTTCGCTGAGATTTGCGAACGGCAGAACCGCGATCGACAGGGAGGTCGGCACTTCCGTTTCAAATGTGGGCCTCCAGATGAACACCGCGACTGCGGCAGCGATCGCCAGTACAGCGACTACAAACATCAGGCCGCGCCGGGCTTTAATTTCGCGCGGATCAGAAGAGGCAGTGCCGTAAATCTGCGGGTAGGAATCGTGCGGTATGCCGGGCGCTTCGGTTTCGGGGACAAAGCGATATCCCCGTCGCGCAACTGTCTTTAGCAGGCTCTGCTTCTCGTCGCCGATGGCTTTCCTGATTTCGCTGATGCACTGGGAAAGGCTGTTTTCCGTCACCGCGATGCCGGGCCAGACGGTGTCCAGGAGCTCCTCCTTGGTCACAACACGGTTGGCGTTGGCGACCAGATGCTTCAGCACCGCGAGCGATTGAGGCCTCAGCGGGACATCTTCACCATGCTCGCCGTGCAGGAGACCGGCGTCGAAATCGAACTCGACACCGTTTAGAACAAGGCTCGGCGGATTGACCAGGGTCAAAGCTGCTCTCGATCATCGTTCTGATCGTTCGGGCGGCATGTTGCTCGGCAGGCCGCCTTGACCTTGAGAATCGGCGCCTGTCGCCGAAAGTCAACTGGCGTTTGAAAGTCGGCATTATCTCCCCGGGAAGAAACCTTCGCGCTGCGATCGCAAAAGTCCGGAAATGGCGGAGTCTTCTCAGCTGCCGTAAAGATAATTCGGAAGCCAGAGCGCCATGCCGGGCCAGATATACATGAGGACCATGCAGAGGATGACGATCAGCATGTAGGGCATCATCCCGGCGAATATCTGGTTGAGCGTGACATGCGGGGGCGAAACGCCCTTGAGATAGTAGGCCGACATCGCGACCGGAGGTGACAGGAACGCCGCCTGCAGATTGACGAAAACGAGAACGCCCCAGAGAACCGGATCGATGTCGAAGTGCGTCAGCATCGGTAGGAAGATCGGCACGAAGATGATGATGATCTCGGTCCATTCGAGCGGCCAGCCGAGAATGAAGATGATCGCCTGCGACAGGATCATGAATTGCACGGGCGTCAGGTCGAGCGCGAGCACCCATTGCTCGAGAAGTGCCTGGCCGCCGAGGATCGCAAAAACGGCGGAGAACAGCGCCGAGCCGACAAAGAGCCAGCAAACCATGGCTGTGGTCTTGGCCGTCAGGAACACTGCTTCCTTGATGCGCTTCCAGTCGAGCGTTCGCGCCTGTAACGCCAGCAGAAAGGCACCAGCGGCGCCGACTGCCGCGGACTCGGTCGCCGTCGTGATTCCGAACAGGATGACGCCGAGCACGACGACAGTAAGTATGGCCAGCGGCATGACCGACGAGACCAGGAGCTTTACGACCTCGAGCCGTTCGGCAGTCATGTTCCGGTAGTAACGGACGAGCACCACTGCGGCGAGTGCCGCGATGATGCCGAAGGTGGCGTAGAAGCTGGTTGCCGGCCCTGCGTCCACTGCGGGTGCGCCGAGTTCCTCCACCGCCGGAGCGCCGAGCTGCTCCAATCCCTCTGGAGCTTCGACGTCGGCCGATGCCTGCGGATGGATGACGACATACCACCACACCAGCAGGAGGGTGAGTGCTGTCAAGGCGAGGGGCACCAGCGCAGCGCAGAAATTCTTGAACAGCTCCCAATATGTGAGGCGTCCGTTCTCCGTCTCGAGCGCCATCGCCCTGGACGGCGAGAACAAGGCGGAAAGAAGTCCAACAAGCATGTTGCGCGAGTAAACTGTCTGAAGGCTCCCCATCCACGCAGGCACCGGAACCTTTGTTTGATTCTCCGGCAAAGGCGGGGCGATCTTCGGACTGATTGTCGCCCAGCCAAGAATGTAGACGAGATAGAGGAAGGCGAGGAAAAAACCGGGGAACATCGCCGCAGCGTAGAGCTTCACGACGGACTGGCCTGCAACTGCCGCATAGACGATGATCATGACTGACGGCGGGATCAGGATGCCCAGCGTGCCGCCCGCGGTGATCACGCCGGAAGCGAGCTTCACATCGTATCCGGCACGCAGCATCGGATTGAAGGCAATCACCCCCATCAAAACCACAACAGCGCCGACAAGGCCACTGGCGATGCCCCAGAAGGTGCAGACAATGAGCGTAGCGATGGCCAGCGACGCTGGTACTCGTCGGAACGAAAGCTGGATGCTGTAGAACATCTTGTCGACCAGCGCCCCGCGTTCCATCACGTATCCCATGAGCACGAAAAGCGGGATGGAGATCAGGACGTCGTTGGTCATTGCCCCATAGGTGCGCTGGACCATCAGATCGAAGACGCGGTTGTCGATCCAGTGCTCCGCAGGGTTGTAGAACGCGTAGAACCCGAAGAACATGCCAAGGCCCATCAGCGTGAAGGCTGTCGGGAAACCCATGACTATGACGACCACGATGAGCATGAGCATCGTGAGTCCGAGGGCTGGATCGCTCAACTCTGCAGGTCTCCACCCATTCCGCGCTGGCGCGCTTGCTCGTCTATCTTTTGCGCGCGCTCGATCGCGGTCTTACGCGTCTCTTCATCCACATATTCGCTGAGCGCGAGCTGTTCCTCCACGACGTCGATCTCCGCAACGTCCTTGCGCCGGCTGGGCCATTGCCCGGCCCTGAGACAGACGATGCAGCGCACTATCTCGGCCACACCCTGGAGCATCACCAAGGCGCCGGCCAGCGGAATGACCGACTTGAAGTGGTAGATCGGCGGACCCTCCGCTGTCACGGTCGAATGCTCCCCGATCCGCCATGAAATCGCGGCATAGTCGTAGCCTGCATAGACGAGGGCCGCGATCCCCGGCAGGAAGAAAACCACATACAACAACAGATCGAGCGCGGCTTGGGTGCGGGGCCGCATCGAGCTGTATAGAAAGTCGCCGCGCACATGTGCATTCTGCGCCAGCGCATAGGCTCCGGCGAGCATGAACAGCGAGCCGTAGAACATGTTGCTGGCGTCGAATATCCACGCCGTGGGTATGTTCAGGATGTAGCGCTTGAAGACCTCGACGCAGACCAGCGTCATCAGCCCGATGATAAGCCACGCCGCGGCCTTGCCGACCCACGTGCTGATTGCATCGACTGTATTCAGGAAATGCTGGACGTTCATGCGCGCCCCCGGATGACGGGTACCTTGGTCAGAAGCATCACCGGGCCGCTGCCCGGTGATGCCCGAACTTTCGGGTCAGAACTCCTTCGCCACACCGCCCTGTCCGAAGTAGTGATCGAACGCCAGCCGCCGGCCGACGACGGTGTCCTGCTCCCACCGCGTTGCCCGCTCGGCAAAGGCGATCTGGGAGAGGATGATTTCCTTGAAAGCCGGGTTTTCCGCCGCCTTCTTCTTCACGACCTCGTCGTAGACCTCCAATTGTTTCTTGAGGATCGCCTCCGGCGTCTTGTAGAATTTGACCTTATCGGTCGTCTGCATCTCCACATAGTCTTTCGAATAGCGGTCGATCGCCTTCCAGTGCATGTCCTGCGAGGCCGCCTCGACCGCATTGGTGATGATGGCCTTCATCTGGTCAGGCAAGGCGTCGTATTTCGCCCGGTTGAACAAGATCTCGAACTGCTCGGCATTCTGGTGATAGCTTTGCAGCATGCAGATCTTGGAGACGTCCGGGAAGCCGAGGACCCGATCGGACGAGGCGTTGTTGAACTCGGCCGCGTCGATCAGGCCGCGATCCAGAGCCGCGACGATCTCGCCGGCCGGCAGCGCGTTGACTGCGGCACCGAGCGCGGTGAAGACGTCGATCGAGATGCCGACGGTGCGGAATTTCAGGCCCTGGAGATCCTCGGCCTTCGCCACAGGCTTCTTGAACCAACCGAGCGGCTGCGTCGGCATCGGCCCGTAGAGGAACGAAACGACATTGGCGCCGATGGATTCGTAGAGCTTTGCGAGCAGCTCCTTGCCGCCGCCGTATTTGTGCCAGGCGAGCAGCATATTGGCATCCATGGCGAAGCCCGGACCGGAACCCCACAGCGCCAGCGCCGACTGTTTGCCATAGTGATAGACGACCACGCCGTGGCCGCCGTCGAGCGTTCCTTGCGACACCGCGTCAAGCAGACCGAAGGCCGGCACCACGGCGCCCGCCGGCAGCACCTCGATCTTCAGGTCGCCGCCGGTCATGTCGTTGACCTTCTTGGCGAAATCGAGCGCGAATTCGTGAAAGATATCCTTGGAAGGCCATGTGCTCTGCCAGCGCATGCTGACCGGCCCCTGTGCCTTGACGACGCTCGGCGCGGCAACGATCGCCGCAGCTGCCACGGCCGCCTCGCCAAGGAACTTGCGGCGCGACCTCAAATTCTGGATACTTGCTTTGGTCATCGGTTCCTCCCGAAGGTGTCGGCTTTTCAAGCCCACGTCCGACAATACTACTCAAAGACGGCCCAGCAAAAATTGCAGCGCACGTCCCATTCGCCTAAACTAGTGCGGTTCTCTCTTAAGGACAGGGGCCGGTACTTTCCCAAGCAATGGGCGAATAGCAGTTACGCGCGCGACGGTAGCGCCCACACGTTCTTCCCGGCGATAAGTGTTGCGGCTACTGTTACATTCTGGCGCTGATCAATGAATCCTGAGCTAGTTTCGTCCGTAGAAAACATTCTCGACATGCACCGGCCAGCGCCAGGGCAGCACCGCCACCATGTCGAAGCGCGCCGACAATCTCCCATAGTCGGATTGGCGCGACAGCCAGAGGTCGGCTGCGCTTTCGATGCGGCGCTCCGATTCGTAGCGAACAGCCTCCATCGCTTCCATCAGCGTGCGGCGCGCCTTCACTTCGACAAACAGCACCAGGTCGCCGCGGCGCGCGATCAGGTCGATCTCGCCGAACCGCGTGCGGTGGCGGCGCGCCAGGATCCGGTAGCCTTTCACCATCAATGCTGCCGCCGCCAGCCACTCGCTGCGATGGCCGCGCCGATAGGCCTGCCGGCGGCTGGCGACTGGGCGTTCAGCCATCGCCGTCTTTCCCGATCTCCCCGTTCTGCCCGGCATCCTTGAGCTCGAGCAGTCGCCGGTAAAGCGCCTGCTTCTGGCCGCCGGTCATCTTGGCGGCTTCCGCCGCCGCCTTGGAGGCCGGCATCTCGGCGGCAAGCGAAAGTAGCAGCCGATCAATGTCTTCAGGCTCGTCGGCGGTCGCTTCCGACGGGCCGACGCAGATGACGATCTCGCCCTTTGGGGTGTCGGCTGCCTCATAGTGTTCGGCGAGCGACTGCAAGGTGCCGGTCCGCATTTCCTCGAAAGTCTTGGTCAATTCGCGGCCGATCGCAGCTTTGCGGGCGCCGCCCAGCGCCTCGACCATGGCACTGAGCGTCTCGGCCAGCCGGCGCGGCGATTCGAAGAAGATCAGCGTCGCCGGCACGGTTTTGAGCGCTTCCAGCCGCGTCAGCCGCTGTCCGGTCTTCACCGGCAGGAAGCCGGCAAACAGAAACGCGTCGGAGGGCAGGCCGGACGCCGTCAGCGCCGCCAGCGGCGCCGACGGGCCGGGGATCGGCACGACGCGAATGCCTTGATCGAGGGCTTCGCCGACCAGCCGGTAGCCGGGATCGGAGATCAGCGGCGTGCCGGCGTCCGAGATCAGCGCCACGCTCTGCCCGGCCAGCAAGGCTGCGATGAGTTTCGGTCCGGCCTCGCCGGCATTGTGCTCGTGATAGGCAGTGGTGCGGCGGCGGATGCCGTAGCGGTCGAGCAGCACGCGGCTGACACGCGTGTCCTCGCAGGCGACGATATCGGCGGCGGCCAGCGTTTCAAGCGCGCGTAATGTGATGTCGGCGAGGTTGCCGATCGGCGTCGCCACCAGGTAGAGCGCCGGCGCGAGCGGCCGGGCTGATATCTCGGTCTGGCCGATTACATAGCTGCGTTTCGCCAACTCGCCGGTCACCGGTGTTCCCCGTCAGGCTCTGACACTTGAATGCATTCGGCCCTGTTTGCCACGGCTCTCGCCTGGTTGCAAAACCCGCGCCGAAGTGAAGTGGCCGCCATGCCTTTGCCATAGTACGGAACGAAACCATGCCCGACGGATTTATCCCTGATCTCGGGAGGAGCAGGATGGACAGCCTCAAGATACAGGACGTTTTCGAACCCTACTATGCAGGGCGCAAACGCTTTGCCGCGCGAAAGGACAAGCGCCAGCCTGCCAAAGCCGGCGCGGGCCTGGCCAAAAAGCCGCGAAAGCGTCGTCCTTCAAAGGCAACCAACCTGGAAATCGAGCCTTCGACCGGTAGCACGATGGAGCACTGACCAGACGATGCCCAATCGCTTCGACATTTTCATCACCCGCCTTGAAACGAAAAGCTCCCGCAATGGAGCGCCCTCACACCCCATAAGCGATCAAAACCGCGCCCGCCGCGACAAGGGCGACGCCGAGCCGGCTCGCTCCGGTGAGACGGACGCCGAGAAAGACCACGCCAAGCGCCGCCACAAGCACGACGCTTGACTACCGCAACCTCGCGATTGGCCGAGACACTTCTCACGAAAGCGCCGGTGAAAACGCTCAGCCACATCATCAACCCAGATATTTCGAGACGCGCGCTTCCAGAAGGCGAACTAAGACCGGGTCCATAAATTCATAATCGTCCGGAATATCGAGGCAGATCACACGAGCCTTCTTCAGGCTGGCCTTGAATTTCTTCTGCAGTTTGGCGCGGTGCGCCTTTTCCATCACGAAGATGATGTCGGCCCAGGAGACGAGGTCGTGCGTCAACGGGTTGTCGGCATCATGGTTGGTACCGGCCGATGCGACCTCGATATCCCTGCGGCCGCAAAACACCTGTTCCGCGGTCGGGCTGCGCAAGCGGTTCTGGCTGCAGACGAAGAGGACGTTCTTCAACGGGTCCCATCTTCCAGTTTGAACATGATCTGGTCCGAAAACCGGATCCCACTTTTCGGGATCATGCTCTACCGCGCCAGATCCGCCACTACGGCGTCGAGCACGATCATGCCAGCCGGCGTGGCGCGCAGGCGGGCATTGCCGATCGGCGCCACCAGCCCCTCGCCCTGCAGCATCGACAGCCGCGCCGTCGACAGGCCGCGGCCGGAAAACGCTTCGTAGCGCGAGAGGTCGATACCCTCGGCCAGCCTCAGCCCCATCAGCAGGAATTCGTCGGCCTCTTCCGAGCGCGTCAGGGTCTCGCCGCCGGTGATGCCATGGCCCTTGGCCTCGACCAGATTGGCCCAGGTCTCCGGCATCCTTTCGGCTATCGTCACCACGCGGCGGCCGTTTTCGACGAAGCGGCCATGCGCGCCGGGACCGACGCCGACATATTCGCCATAACGCCAATAGGTGAGATTGTGCCGGCTTTCCGCCCCAGGCCTGGCGTGGTTGGAAATCTCGTAAGCCGGCAAGCCGCGTGCAGCGGTGATCTCCTGCGTCAGCGCATAGAGATCGGCGGCGTGGTCGTTGTCGGGAATGGCGAATTTCCTGGCCGCATGCAGCGCGTGGAACGGCGTGCCTTCCTCGATGGTCAGCTGGTAGAGCGATAGGTGGTCGGCGGCGTGGCCGATCGCCTGCTCGAGCTCCATCTGCCACGCTTCCGGTGTCTGGCCGGGCCGTGCGTAGATCAGGTCGAAGGACAGCCGCGGAAAGATTTCACGCGCCAGGCCGATCGCATGCAGTGCTTCATCGACATTGTGCAGCCGGCCGAGGAACCGCAGATCCTTGTCGTTCAGCGCCTGCACGCCGAGCGACACCCGGTTGACGCCTGCCGCCCGGTAGCCGCGAAAGCGCTCGGCCTCGACCGAAGAGGGGTTGGCTTCCAGCGTCACCTCGATGCCATCGGGCACCGTCCAGTTCCTCGCCACCGCGTCCAGCACCGTCGCCACGGTTTGCGGCTTCATCAGCGACGGTGTGCCGCCGCCGAGAAAAATGCTGGTCACCTCGCGCGGTCCGGTCCGGTCGCGCATCGTCGCAAGCTCGGTCTCGAAGGCGCGCGCAAAACGCTCCTGGTCGACCGGCTGGTGGCGGACATGGCTGTTGAAGTCGCAATAGGGGCACTTGGCCGCGCAAAACGGCCAGTGGATGTAGACGCCGAAGCCGGGGCTGCGGTCGAGCAGCATGGTCATTTCACGCCCGATCGTGCCAAATCCAGTCTGGCTTGCGCGAACTTCTGGAAGGCGCGGGCGCGGTGCGACAATGCCGTCGGCTGGCCGGGCTTCCAACCATGTTTTTCCTCCGCGCTCATCTCGCCGAAGGTCTTTTCGAAACCATCCGGCATGAACACCGGGTCATAGCCGAAGCCGAGTTCACCGCGAGGCGGCCATACCAGCGTGCCCTCGACCTCGCCGCGGAAATATTCGGCCGCGCCGTCTGGAAAGGCGAGGCAGATGACGGCGACGAAGCGGCCCTTGCGCTGAGCCGGCGCGACCGCGCCGATTTCCTGCAACGCCACTTCCGCTCGCTGCATCGCCATGTCGAAGTCGCGGGACCCGTCCGGCGCCTCGGCCCAGTTGGCGGTGTAGACGCCGGGCGCTCCGCCCAGCGCATCGACACATAGGCCGGAATCGTCCGACAATGCCGGCAGGCCTGTCGCCTTGGCGGCGGCTAAAGCCTTGATTAAGGCGTTCTCCTCGAAGGTGGTGCCGGTCTCGTCCGGCTCCGGCAGGCCGTATTCCTTGGCCGACTTCGCTTCTATGCCGAATGGTGCCATCAGATCGGCGAATTCCCGCAGCTTGCCGGCATTGTGGCTGGCGACGACGACCTTATGTCCATCAAGCGAATGCATCAGATGCCCCAGATTCTTGGCTCGGCGAATTCGATCGAATTGCCGGAGGGGTCGCGAATATAGATCGACCGGCCGCCCTGCGGCCATTCGAACTCGCTTTCGATGGCGATTTTCTTCTGCTCGAGATGCGCTTTCCAGCGCACTATCTCGTCCGCGCTTGCGGCAAAGCAGAGATGGCCGTCGCCGACCGTGCCGTGCGGCGGCACTTTCAGCCTGGCGTCGGGCGCCGGCGGCACCTTGGTCGCCTCGGCGTTGAAGATGAGCAGCACGCCGTCCCCGCAACGGAAGAAAAGATGCCTGCCGTCGACCTTGCCCAGCAGATCGAGCCCAAGCACGCCGGAATAGAAGTCTTCCGCGGCATCGAGGTCGGTCACATAGAGGGCTGATTCGAGGATGGCGGTAGGAATCATGACAGAACCGAAAATTAACCTACAGCCATCTGCTGTAGGCTGACCAGTCGCGCAATGCCCTTCTTGGCCAGTTCCATCAGCGCCGTGAACTGCTCTTCAGAGAAAGGCTCACCCTCGGCCGTGCCCTGGATCTCGACGATGCCGCCCTTGCCGGTCATGACGAAGTTGGCGTCGGTGCCGGCCGAGGAATCCTCGAGATAGTCGAGGTCGATGACCGGCTGACCGTCATGGATGCCGCAGGAGATCGCCGCGACATGGTCTTTCAGCACCTTGGCGACGCTGGCCATCTGTCGAGCTTCCATCCAGCGCAGGCAGTCGTAGAGCGCCACCCAGCCGCCGGTGATCGAAGCGGTGCGCGTGCCGCCATCGGCCTGGATCACGTCGCAGTCGACGGTGATCTGCTGCTCGCCGAGCGCCTGCAGATCAACCACGGCGCGCAGCGAACGGCCGATCAGCCTCTGGATTTCCAGCGTGCGGCCGCCTTGCTTGCCGGACGAAGCTTCGCGGCGCATGCGTTCGCCGGTCGAGCGCGGCAGCATGCCGTATTCCGCCGTCACCCAGCCCTTGCCGGAATTGCGCATCCAGCCCGGCACCTTTTCCTCGAGGCTGGCCGTGCACAGCACATGTGTGTCGCCGAATTTCACCAGGCACGAACCTTCCGCGTGCTTGGAGACGCCACGCTCGAAGGAGATGGCGCGCATTTCGTCGAATTGGCGTTTGGAAGGGCGCATTCAGGCTTTTTTCCTATCTTTTTCGGAATCGTGGCCGGCTTGTAGCCGCATGGAGCGCAGGGCGCAAAGGAAAATGGCTGGTTGCGCGGGCACCGCCGAAGTCTATATCTTTGGGCCGGAGGTATTTGGCTCGAATGACCAAGGCAGTCGATCCCAGTTCCCAGTCGCCCGTGCTTCAGTCGCCCGCATTTCAATCGCCCGGGTTTCAATCGCCCGCGTTTCAATCGCTCGACATGCGCTCGCGCGACATCTTTCGGCGCATCGTCGATTCCTACCTGAAGGACGGCGAGCCGGTCGGCTCACGCAGCCTGTCGCGGATTCTGCCGTCTTCGCTGTCGCCCGCAACCATCCGCAACGTGATGAGCGATCTCGAGCATCTCGGACTGATCTACGCGCCGCATATCTCGGCCGGCCGGCTGCCGACCCAGGCCGGCCTGCGCTTCTTCGTCGATGCGTTCATGGAGCTTGGCGACCTCTCCGATGAGGAGCGCCGCACCATCGAGGCACAGGTGCGCGCCTCCGGCTCGGGCGCGACGCTGGAGCATATGCTTACCGAAGCCAGCCAGATGCTGTCCGGCATGTCGCGCGGCGCCGGCCTCGTGCTTGCCGCCAAGAACGAGGTGGCGCTGAAGCACATCGAGTTCATCCAGCTCGAGCCGACCAAGGCGCTGGCCGTTCTGGTATCGCAGAACGGCGACGTCGAAAACCGCGTCGTCGATCTGCCCGCCGGCATCACCGTTTCGCAATTGCATGAAGCCTCGAACTTCCTCAACGCCCACATCCGCGGCCGCACGCTGGCCGAGGCGCGGATCGAGATCGCCCGCATCAAGGAAGAAACCAGGGCCGCCCTCGACACGCTGTCGCAGGACTTGGTCGAAAAGGGCCTGGCGGTCTGGGCAGGCGCCGACAGCGGCCTGCCGGCGCGTCTCATCGTGCGCGGCCGCGCCAATCTGCTGGAAAACGTCACGGCCCAGGCCGACATCGAGTTGTTGCGGCACTTGTTCGAGGATCTGGAGACGCAGGACGGGCTGATCCAGCTTCTCGATCTTGCCGAGGAAGGGTCCGGCGTGCGCATCTTCATCGGCTCGGAAAACAAGCTGTTTTCGCTGTCGGGCTCGTCGCTGGTCGTGGCGCCCTATCGCGACAAGGATGCCCGCGTCATCGGCGCGCTCGGCGTCATCGGCCCGACTCGGCTGAACTACGCACGCATCGTGCCGATGGTCGACTATACCGCGCAGCTTATTTCCCGCATGCTGCGATAATGCATGTCGCCCAAAAGCCTGCCCTCGGGCTTGACCTGTGATGCGCAAGCGGTTTTGGGATACATGCATAAAAACAAGAAAGCAAAGCGCGTCGCAGGAACCCTTCAAACGCGACGCGCTTAGGCCGGACCTAAGGAGAAAAAAATGGCGCTGGAATCGTTCAAGGCCCAGATCAGCCTGTTGCTCGAGCAGATGATCAACCAGCCCGAGGATCAGCATGAAGTGCAGGAGCAGCTACGCGAAAAGCTGAGGGAAATGCGCGCCATGGGCCTGCCGCTGCCGGCCGATCTCGTCGCGCTGGAAAAGCGCCTCGACGACGATTTCTACGCAGCCGGAAACTGAGTTCCGAAAACCGATCGATTCCGCTTCAACTCTCCGTGTGCGCGTCATGCGCGTCACCTACGGCAAAAGTCCGTCCTGATCGGCGAGTTCGCCCGGCCGGTAGTCCTGGTGCAATCGAATCCGGGCCTCAGGGAGTACACGCCTGCCAGCCTTTGTGCGACAAGGCGCAGTCTTAAAAGTCGATTCCGTTTTGGGGTCATGCGCTAAGGCCGAAATCATGACCCTCACCGGATTCCTCGCCTACAGCGCGGCCCTCGGCATCGCCGCCGCCATTCCTGGCCCAGGTCTCACCGCGCTTATTGCGCGTGCGCTTGGTTCCGGCTTTCGCTCGGCGCTCGCCATGTCTTTCGGGCTGATGCTCGGCGATCTCACCTATCTCACCGCCGTGGTGCTCGGCCTGGCCCTCGTCGCTCAGACCTTCGGCATGGCCTTCCTGGTAATCAAATGGCTGGGCGTCGCCTATCTCGCTTTCCTTGGCTGGCGCTTCTGGACGAGCGGCATCACGCCCGAAACGGTGGAGGCGAAGAAAGGCAGGGGCGGGCTGGTGTCGAGCTTTATTGCCGGCCTCGCCGTCACGCTCGGCAATCCGAAGACGATGATCTTCTATCTCGCCATCACGCCGACCATCGTCGATCTGAAGACCATCACGCTCGCCGATTACGGCATCCTCGTCGCGCTGACGCTCTTCGTGCTGCTGGTGGTGCTGGTGCCCTATCTGGCGCTGGCGGCCAAGGCGCGCGGGCTCCTGAAGTCGCCGCGTGCGCTGCGGGTGCTGAACCGCACCGCCGCCGGTTTCATGTTCGGAGCAGCGGCTGCGATCGCCGCCCGGCAATAGGCATCTCGCGGTCGAGCCATTCCTAAACAGGACACCGCCTGAAATGCTTTTCCAGGCCGAAGCTGTTTTCAGCATGCGTCCCACTCGGATATTTTCAACCGACAGACTATCTTGCGGGGCGGATGGCCCTATCTTATGCCCGCCTGACACTTGCCTGACTGACTCTGGCCGATCTGACCTCTGGCCCATCTGAACTCGGGGAGCGAAACCAATGAACAAGCCCGCCACCACCGCGCATGTGCCCGGCCGCGGCCGCATCTACAATTCGATCACCGAAACGATCGGCGACACCCCGCTGGTGCGGCTCGACAAGTTCGCCAATGAAAAGGGCGTCGTCGCCAATCTGCTCGCCAAGCTCGAATTCTTCAACCCGATCGGCTCGGTCAAGGACCGCATCGGCGTCTCGATGATCGAGGCGCTGGAGGCATCGGGCAGGATTGCGCCCGGCAGGACCACGCTGATTGAGCCGACCTCGGGCAACACCGGCATCGCGCTCGCCTTCGCCGCCGCCGCCAAGGGCTACAAGCTGATCCTGACCATGCCGGAGACCATGTCGGTCGAACGCAGGAAAATGCTTGCGCTGCTCGGTGCCGAACTGGTGCTGACCGAAGGGCCGAAAGGTATGAAGGGCGCCATCGCCAAGGCCGACGAGCTGGCCGCGACGCTGCCGGACGCCATCATTCCGCAGCAGTTCGAAAATCCGGCCAATCCGGAAATCCACCGCCGCACCACGGCCGAGGAAATCTGGAATGACACCCAAGGCGAAGTCGACATCTTCGTCGCCGGCATCGGCACCGGCGGCACCATCACCGGCGTCGGTCAGGTGCTAAAGCAGCGTAAGCCCTCCGTGCATGTCGTCGCCGTCGAGCCGGAAGCCTCGCCGGTGCTGTCGGGCGGCCAGCCCGGCCCGCACAAGATCCAGGGGATCGGCGCCGGCTTCGCGCCGAAGATCCTCGACACGACGATCTATGACGAGATCGTCAAGGTCTCCAACGAGGATTCGGTCGCCAATGCCCGGCTCGTCGCCCGCCTCGAAGGCGTGCCGGTCGGCATCTCCTCGGGCGCCGCCCTGCAGGCGGCGATCGTCGTTGGCTCTCGGCCGGAGAACAAGGGCAAGAACCTGGTGGTCGTTATTCCATCCTTCGCCGAACGCTATCTGTCGACGATCCTGTTCGAGGGGCTGGGTGCTTAGGTCCTCGACACGGGAATTCCGATAGATTCGTAGCGATCCTTCACGCCCCCCTCTGCCCTGCCGGGCATCTCCCCCACTTGGGGGGAGATTGGCAGCTTCAGCGCGCAGCTCACTCCTGCAACGTTGGCGGTTGGCGAAAGTCGGAATGATGGCCGATCTCCTCCCGTGTGGGGGAGATGTCCGGCAGGACAGAGGAGGGGCGCTGTCCCGCCGGCATCAAAAGTTCCGCGGCGACACTTCGGTCTGGACCGCTGAAAAAACACCTGTGGCGGCCGCCGCTCGCTTGAGTAAAGTGGCGCTTCCGGTCAGATCGTCGCCGGCCTTGCATCGGCTGGCGGAGGATTTCATGTACAAGCTCTATACCCGCGCCAACACTGGCGGCTTTGTCGTCGAGGCGGCGCTCGCTTTGGCGGGTGTGCCTTTCGACCAGGTCGACGTTCCGAAATCGACCTCGCCCGATCAGGCCTTTCTCGACATCAGCCCCTTGAACCAGGTGCCGATCCTGGTCTTGCCGGACGGAAGCTCGATGACCGAGTCGGCGGCGATCTGCATCCTGCTTGCCGAACGCCACCCGGAAGCAGCTCTGGCGCCGGCAGCGAACTCGCCCGCCCGCGCCGATTTCCTGCGCTGGATGACCTTCATGTCGTCGGTCATCTATCAGGCTGACCTGCGGTTCTTCTACGCTCATCGCTACACCGCCGATCCCGGCGGCGTGGACGCCGTCAAGCAGGCGGCGATCTCGGAAATGGATCGCGGCTTGGCCATTCTCGATGCTGCCCTCGAAGGCCGTGACTGGCTGGTCGGCAACCGGCTCTCGCTGGCCGACATCTATCTTATCATGCTGGTGGCCTGGCATCCCGAGATTGAAAAGGTCCCCAGCGCCTGGCCGAACATCGAACGCCTGTGGGCCAAGTTGCGGGAGCATCAGGTGATGAGGACGCTGAACGCCTCCCACGCCATGTGGCCGGCCTGAACGGATCGTGTTGCGTCAGTCTTTTTCCGCGCGGCTGAGCCCAGCCCGTCGTTCCTGCAGGAACCGGCGCACGGCAGGATCGCGTTCGAGGCCGATCGCCCGGTCATAGGCCTCAGTCGCTTCCCGAGTTTTGCCGAGCCTGGCCAGGAGGCCCGCGCGGGCGGCCCAATAAGGCTGATAATCATGCAGCCGCTTGTCATCGCCAAGCTCATCAAGTGCGCTCAATCCCGCCGCGGCGCCGTCGGCCTCGGCAATGGCCACCGCGCGGTTGATCGATACCACCGGCGAGGCGGCAATCACCGACAGCGCGTCGTAGAGATGTCTGATCGCGACCCAGTCGGTCCGGCCGGTCAGCCGTCTTGTCGTATGGGCGGATTGCACGGCCGCCTCAAGTTGGTAGCGGCCGACCACGCCCTTGGCCGCGGCTCGCCTCAGCAATGTCTCTGCTTCGTCGATCAAGGCGTGGTCCCACAGCGCAAGCTCCTGCTCGGCCAGTGGCACATAGTCGCCGGCGGCGTTGCGCCGCGCCGCACGCCGCGCCTCGGCAAACAGCATCAGCGCCAGCAGGCCAAGCGCTTCCGGCTCGTCCGGCATCAGCGACGCCACCAGACGGCCGAGCCAGATGCCTTCGGTCGCGAGATTGCGGCGCTGGGTTTCGGTGCCGGCCGGGTCGGACCAGCCCTCGGCGAACGCGGCATAGATCGCTTCCAGCACCGCATCCAGCCGCTCGCCGAGCTCGGTTCTTTCAGGCACCCGGAACGGAATGCCGGTCTCGCGGATGCGGTTTTTGGCGCGCACCAGGCGCTGGCCCATCGTTGCCGGCGACACCAGGAAGGCCGAGGCGATCGTCGCCGCGTCGAAGCCCAGAATGGCCTGCAGGATCAGCGGCGCTCGCACGCCCGCCTCGATCGCCGGATGGGCGCAGGCAAACATCAGCCGCAGCCGCTCGTCGGGCAGGTCTTCATCGATGATGCGAGCCTCCATCTCCTCGGCGATCAGCCTGAGATGGTCGCGGCCCGCCTCGCTGGTCAGCCGCCGCCGGATGGCGTCGACGCGGCGCCGGCGCGCCACCGCCAGCAGCCAGGCTTCGGGCTTCTGCGGCACGCCGGTTTGCGGCCAGCGCTCCAGCGCCGCCGCAAAGGCGTCGGCCAGGGCGTCCTCGGCGCTGACTACATCACGCATGCGCGCGGCGAGATAGGCGATCAGCTTGCCGTAGCTTTGCCGGGCGGCCGCTTCCGCCGCCGCCCGCGCGATGTCAGGCCGTTCCGATATCACATTGTCTGTTCCCAGATCGGCCGCACCTCCACCGTGCCGGTGCTGGCACCCGGACAGCGCGCCGCCCAGGCAATCGCGGCATCGGCATCCTCGGCCTCGATCATGTAGAAGCCTGCGAGCTGTTCCTTGGTGTCGGCATACGGGCCGTCGAGCACGTTGGTCTTGCCATTGGCCATCCGCACCGAGGTCGCGGCCTGGGTCGGCTTCAGCCGGTCGCCGGCCAACCAGGCGCCGGACTTCTTCAACGCCTCGGTATAGGCGCCATAGGCTGCGCTGATCTCGTAGGTCTTGTCGGTCGGCGCGGCCGCCATCGCGGCTTCGTTCACGTAGATCAAAAGCATGTATCGCATGGTCTTCTCTCCCATGTTCACAGGGCCGCATCATTGCGAGCCGGACGTATGTCGCGCGGCCCGGCCCGATTTCGACAGGCGTCGGAAAAATCTTTCGGCTCCGATGGCGTTTTACGCAAGCGGCCATGCGTTGCGGCATCACTCAGCCGTTCGTCTAATGGATACTATTGCGGGTTGGCATTTCCCGCCCGCTGTCTAAACTCGCCTCGGCTCGTGCTGGGAGGGTGGCACGGCCGCTGATATTTCAGGGAGGAAATCGCATGCTCAATTTCAGGACGAAGTTTGTTGCCGCCGGCGCGCTGGCGCTGTCGCTGGGCCTTGGCGCGGTGTCGGCCAAGGCGCAGGAATTCATCAACGTGCTGACCGGCGGCACCTCGGGCGTCTACTATCCGCTCGGCGTCGCGCTGTCGGAAATCTACGGCAAGGGCATCGAAGGTGCCCGCACCCAGGTCCAGGCGACGAAAGCTTCGGTCGAGAACCTCAATTTGTTGCAGCAGGGCAAGGGCGAGATCGCCTTCGCGCTCGGCGATTCCGTCAAGCTGGCCGCCGAGGGCAATACCGAAGCCGGCTATCCGGGCAAGCTCGACAAGCTGCGCGGCATCGCCGCCATCTATCCCAACTACATCCAGATCGTTGCCAGTAAGGAGTCCGGCATCAAGACGCTCGCCGACCTCAAGGGCAAGAGCCTGTCGGTCGGCGCGCCGGCCTCCGGCACTGAGCTCAACGCCCGCGCCATCTTCGCCGCCGCCGGGCTGAAATACGAGGATCTCGGACGGGTTGAGTATCTGCCCTTCGCCGAATCGGTCGAGCTGATCAAGAACCGCCAGCTCGACGCCACGCTGCAATCGGCCGGCCTCGGCGTCGCCTCGATCCGCGACCTCGCCACCTCGGTGCCGATCAACGTCGTTGCCGTGCCGGCGGAGGATGTCGCCAAGATCGGCTCGCCCTATCTTTCGGTGACCATTCCTAAGGGCACCTATGAGGGCCAGACCGAGGATGTTGCGACCGCCGCCGTCGGCAACTTCCTCATCACCAGCGCCGACGTCTCCGACGAGACCGCCTATCAGATGACCAAGCTGCTGTTTGAAAATCTCGACCAGCTCACCGCTGCCCATGCCGCCGCCAAGGCGATCGACCCGGCCAAGGCGCTCGACGGCATGCCGGTGCCGCTGCATCCAGGCGCCGAGAGGTATTACAAGGAGAAGGGGCTGGTGAAGTAAGGGCGCTCCCTCCCCCTTGAGGGGAGGGTGCCGAGCGAAGCGAGGCGGGTGGGGTCGGTTC